>NZ_JBHVKW010000001.1:89077-284656 GCF_042797905.1 Amycolatopsis sp. NPDC057786 | reverse complement strand
CACCGGGGGGGGGGGGGGGGGGGGGCCCCCCCCCGGGGTGCGCAACCCCATTTTGGGCAAATGGGGTGGGGGCAATTTGGGATCCCCCGACACGCTCCGGCAAGGGACGCGGCGCCGACGCAGCGGAGCGCCCTTTCGTGGCCTGCTACCTTTGCCTGCCTCGCGCTAAAGGTGCGCACTTCCGGGGCCGGTGGTGCCGCCGAGGAAGCGATACGCGCGCGGATGCGCCCGGAACCAGACATTGAGCCTGCCGATCCGGCGCACGAGCGAAGACCGCAACGGCACCGGCACCAGCCCGCCGGCCAACCGCACCACCGCGCGGAACCGGTCGAACCGGCGCTGGTCCCGATCCGTCCACTGTAGACCGAGACGATCCCGCAGAGCGGGTGGCAACGTGGCGCGGATGACGAACATCTGCCCTCGATGCTGCCACCGTTGAAGCAGCGTCCAGCGTTTGTCGGGCAGCCATCGCCACGGTTTCTTCACCGTACGGATCGTTTCGAACAAGGTCGTGATCGTCTCGTTCGGGCCGAAACCGTCGATCATCTCCGCGTAGTACCGCTCGAATTCGGCCCACGTCGGTGGCATGTCCTGCTCGCGCAGGCCGAGGAGCCGTCCGACATCGCACATCTGCGCGTAGTACTCGTCCAATTCGGACGGAGTCATCGGGGTGCCATAGAATCGTTGTGTGTCAACGGGAACCATGACGAGCGTGGCGTGCACCCAGGCGTACGCGCGAGGGTTCAGCGCGCTGTAGCGGCGGCCTTCGTCGTCGACGCCGGTGAACGACCGGTGCAGCTCGCGCAGCCGGTCCGCCTCGTGGCGCGCGCCCTCGGGGCCGCCGTAGATGTAGATGGACAGCGACGCGGCCGTGCGCATGAGCCGGGTCCACGGATCTTCGACGTAGTCCGAATGGTCCCGCACCCCGGCCGCGACGACCGGATGCGCGACCTGCAGCACCAGCACCTGGCCTGCCAGCAGCCCGGCCCGGAAGTCGCCGAAGTACTTCCACGCCGCCGTCCCCTTGACGATCGGCGGCCCGCTCATGACGCGCCGCGGACGAGCATCATCAACGACTGCGCCACCCCGACGCCGTCGTCACCCGTGGCCAGCCTGCGCAACTGGAGTCCGGCGATCAGCGCGACCACGGGACCGGTCAGCCGCTCCGGGGACGGCACGCCGAGCGTTTTCAGGATCACCAGCGCCAGTTCGTCGTAGGCGGCGAAACACCGGGCGGCCGCGTCCTGGAGCCCGGGATCCCGCGCGGCCTGCAGGTACAGCTCGTGCGCGCCGAGTTCGTCGGTGCCGAAGGGCAGTTGTGCGATGACCTGCTCGACCACCGACGCGGCCTGCTCGACGCTCAAGCCCTGCTCGCGGTACGCGTCGACGAACCCGGTCAGCTTCGTGGTCTCTTCTTCGACGAACAGCAGCATCGCCTCGCGCAGCAACGCCGTCTGGCTGGGGAAGTGGTAGGTCAGCGTGCCGAGGGAGACACCGGCGGCGGTCGCGATCCGGCGGTTGGTCAGCCCGCCGACGCCCTGTTCCCCGACCACCTTGAGCGCGGCGTGGAGGATGGCTTCGCGGGTGTTCACCAAGCGGTCTCGGGTTTGCGGTCCTGCCACCGTTCGACCTCTTCCAGTTGCGCGGCCAGCGAGATCAGCCGTTCCTCGGCGTGCGAGGGGCCGAGCAGCTGCCCGCCGAGCGGCAGTCCTTCCCGGCTCAGTCCGGCGGGGACGTTGACACCCGGCCAGCCCAGCACGTTCCACGGCCAAGCGTAGGGGCACGCGGCGATCATGGCCTGATCGGTCTGCCAGCCGGAGAGCGCGTCGAAGCTGCCGATCCGCGGTGGTGGGGTGGCCGTCGTCGGCGTGAGGACGACGTCCACCCGGCCGAACACCGAGCCGATCTGCCGTTGCAGCAACGGTTCCGTCGCGCGGGCGAGCCGCAGCGCCGGCCCGGCCAGCACCGAACCCTGGCGGGCGTTGGCGCGCGTGCGCGGGTCGAGCCGCGTCTGGTCCGGGACGCGACGGGACCAGTCACGCACGCCGACGAGGGAACGCGGCAGGAAGGTGAGGCCGATCAGCCGGTAGCCGGGTTCGATCTCGACGATCTCGTGGCCGAGTTCGGCGAACCGTTCCGCGAGCCGGACGACGGCCGCGTGCGCTTGCTGGTCGAGCCGGGTCTTCGTTGCGGTGAAAGGGATCCTGGTGGAGAGACCGATCCGCAGGCGGCCCGGTTCACGGCGGGCGGCCGCCTGGAACGCGGTGCCGGTCCCGGCGGCGACGTCGAGCAGCAGGGCCGCGTCGGCGACGGTGCGCGCGAGCGGGCCGACCACGGTCAGCCCGTGGAAGAGTTCGCGTTCGGTCGGGACGCGGCCGCGCTGCGGTTTAATCCCGACCAGATCGGTCCACGCGGCCGGGATCCGGATCGACCCCGCCCCGTCGGAACCCAGCGCGGCGGCGATCACCCCCGACGCGATGGCCGCCGCCGCGCCGCCGGAGGAACCGCCCGGGGTGCGTTCGATGTCCCACGGATTGCGGGTCGCGCCGAACGCCGGGCCTTCGGTGAACGGCCACTGGCCGAGCTCCGGAGTGTTCGTCTTGCCGATGAGCACCGCGCCCGCCCGGCGAAGCGCGGCGACAGGTGGGGAGTCCGCCGTCGCGACGGCGAATTCGCCTTCGCAGCCGAACGCCGTCGGCAGGCCGGTGACGTCGAGGTCGTCCTTGATGGCGGTGGGAACGCCGAGCAGGGGAGCGGTTTCACCGGCGGCGAGCCTCCGGTCGGCCTCCTCCGCCTCGCGAAGGGCTTCTTCGGCGCGTAGACATTTGAAGGCGTTGAGAACGGGCTGGCTGGCCTCGGCCTTTTCGAGCGCCAGACGCGTGAGCTCGACCGATGTCGTGGCTCCGGTGGCGAGCAGCGAGGCCTGCTCGGTCAGTCCGGTGAACGCGAGGTCCGGTTTCGAGGTGGTCATGGCTCCCCCTGCACGTCTCGTTCGTTCAAACGAACGATACCACCGGGTAGCGTGACGCGCATGAACCTCGATCGTTTCCCCCGCGTCGACCTCGGTGGCTACCCCACGCCGCTGCATCCGGCACCGCGGCTGGGCGAGGCCCTCGGCCTGCCGAATCTGCTGCTCAAACGGGACGACGTGCATCCGCTCGGCGCCGGCGGGAACAAACTGCGCAAACTCGAGTTCCTGCTCGGCGCGGCGATCGAAAGCGGCGCCGACACGGTGATCACGTTCGGCGCGCTTCAGACGAACCACGGCCGCCAGACCGCCGCGGCCTGCGCGAAGCTCGGATTGCGGTGCGAGCTCGTGCTGACGGCGAAGGTTCCTCGCGAAGGGGACGCGTACGAACGGTCCGGCAACGTCTCCCTCGATCACCTCTTCGGGGCGAACGTGCACATCTGCCGCGACGGCGAGGAGACCGGCAGGACCTACGAGCGGCTGATCACCGAGGCCGCGGCCGAGGGGCGCGAGGTGGCCACGTTCCCGGTCGGCGGTTCCGACGGCATCGGGGCGCTCGGGTACGTGGCGGCCGCGCGGGAGATCGCCGGGCAGCTCGGCGAGCTGGGCGTCACCAAGGCGCGGCTGGTCGCCCCGCACGCCAGCGGCGGGACCTCCGCTGGGCTCATCGTCGGAACGGCGGACCTCGACTGGCTGACGCTGGACATCGCCTGCGTCAGCCATCCGGTCGACGAGGCGCTCGACAACCTGGCCGACCTCACCATCGCCGCCTCCGTACTGCTCGGGAGCGAGCCGCCGTCACTCGATGGCCTGCGCATCGACGACCGCACGATCGGTCCCGGGTACGGGATCCCGACCGCCGGAACGTGGGACGCGGTGCGGCTTTTCGGCCGGACGGAAGGGATCGCGCTCGATCCCGTGTACACCGGCAAAGTGGGTGCCGCGCTGGTCGAGTGGGCCGCCGAAGGCCATTTCGCGCCCGACGAGCACGTTGTCTTCCTGCACACGGGCGGTCTGCCCGGCCTCTACGGGTACGCGCCCGAATTCGCCGACGCGGTGCGGCGCTGACGCGACCTTCAGCATCCCGGCGATCAGGATCACGTGCGCCACCAGCGAAACCCGCTGCATGACGCCGACCGGCGCGATGTCGGTCAGCGTCATGAAGAACGGGATGTCGGACAGGCGCACGAAGATGAAGCTGAGCCCGAAGACGATCAACCCCGCCGTGCTGCCCCACGCCAGGCGGCCGACCAGCTTGGCCGCGGGCGTGCCGCGCAGGTTGTCGCGCAGGGTGAACCCGGCGGCGGGCAGGCTGAGGAACGCGATGAGGCAGGCGTACAGGTGGATCTCGCCGCTGACCGGATCCGGGAATTCGGGGTAGCTCGCCGGGAAGATCGCGGCCGCCGCCAGCCCGAGCGACCACAGCACGAACAGCAGTTTCGTGGTGCGGCTGAGCGGGATCCCGGCCGCGGCCAGCGCGCCGAGCGCGGTGAGCGAGCCGATGGACAGGGAGAGCACGCTGGCGCCGAGCATGCCCGTGCCGCGGTCGACGTAGGCGTAACTGGACAGCGTGTCGAACACCGGATCGCGTGAGCTGATCAGGTGGAGCACGACCATGGTGAACAGTGCCCAGCCGATGGCCGCGCCCGACGCGATCAGCCAGGGCTTGGTCCGCGATCTCTCCCCAGGGAACGTCATGCGTCCAGCGTGCTCGCGCGGGCGCGGATTTCCGATCCGGGAAGCCCCCGGTTTTACCCTGGGGCTACCCCGAAGTCGACGAGTACCAGTAGCTGGTCATCGTGTCTTTTCGCGCGGGGCCAGCGCTCGCCGTCCGGGTCCTGTTTCTCCGCCGTGCGCACCGCGTCGAGGACGGCGTCCGGACCGCGCTCCCGGCTGATGGCGAGCACCTCCGGCCAGTCGAACAGGTCGTATTCGTCGACGCCGATCGCGACGCCGTCCGTCGCCAGCAGGAGAGCGTCGACCTCCGAGCGCGGCCAGCTGCGGCGGACGGCCTCGGCGGCGGCCTTGGGTTCCGCTTCGGCGACCCAGAAGCCGTCCGGGGCGTTGCGTTTCGCACGGACGTCGGCGCCTGTGCGGAGCTGGCCGCCTTCGCGCAGCGAGACCAACCTGTCGTCGGTGAGCGGGTCGGTGCCGGAAGGGCCGAAGGCGATGATCGGGCTGTCGGCGAGCACCAGTCCGTCGACGGTGTCGTCCGTCCAGCGCGCGATCGCGACCGTGCTCGACGGCGATCGTCCCGGTTCGAGGCCTTCGCGGTTGGCGACGTCGGCGATCGATTCGGCCAGTAGCACCGCGAGGTCGGCCTGGGGTTCCGCGCTCAACGCCCGCGACAGGCTGTGCACGAGCAGGCTCGCGTACCAGCCGCCGGACGGCAGATCCGGCCGCGGCGCGGTCGCCCCGTCGAGTACCACCACGGCGTTGCCGAGTACGGCGACGTGGTCTTCGGTCGGGCGCGTCGCACCGTCGGCGCCTACTCCGTCCCTTTCGGCCACTGCGATTTCGACCATGACCCGACCCTAACTGTCAACCGAGGTTGACGTGGCGGAGATGTCAACGTAGGTTGACATCATGACCGAAGCGACAGATCTGGCCGCGCGAGCCGGCGACCGTGATCCCCGGGTGGGATTGCGCGCCGTCGCCGCCTTGCGCCGGCTGTTGGAACAACTCGAAGCCGTGCAGGTCCGCAGCGCGCGGGTGCACGGCTGGTCCTGGCAGGAGATCGCCGCCGAGCTGGGGGTCAGCAGGCAAGCGGTGCACAAGAAGTACGGGAGGCACTGATGTTCGAACGCTTCACCACCGAAGCCCGCGAAGTCGTCGTCGGGGCCCAGCGTGTCGCGTCGGACGAAGGGGCCGGAAACATCGACCAGCTGCACTTGTTGACGTCCCTCGCCCGGCACACCGGTGTGCTCGCCGCGCTGGGATGCCCGGCGGACGAGCTGGCCGACGACCTCCGCCGCGTCCGGCGGCGGGGCGGGATGAGCGACGCCGATGTCGAAGCCCTGAGCGGTTTCGGCATCGACGTCGAGCACATCGTCGAGCGGGTCGAGCAGACCCACGGCCCCGGCGCGCTGACCGGTGGTCGTCGTGTCGGGCGCGGTCACCGGCCGTTCACGCCGGAGGCGAAGAAGGTGCTGGAGAGGAGCCTTCGCGAAGCCATCGATGTCGGCGGCAAGCGGATCGAAGGCGAGCACCTGCTGCTCGCGCTGACCGCCGTCCCCGGTGTCGCGGCCGACGTGCTCGCGCAGCGGGGCATCGACTACCTCGCCGTCCGCCGCCTGCTTGAGCAACGGGAGGCCAGCTGATCCCGCTTCACGTAACTCGCGTGATCAGAGGCGTAACTCACGTGCTTGGGCGCCGCACACGCGAGTTACGCCTCCGATCACGCGCGGGGGCGCTCCCGCCAGATGACGTACGGCAGGAAAGCCTGCGTCAGCGGTCCGATCGCGAGCGCGTAGAGGACCGTGCCGACACCGACGGTGCCGCCGAGCAGCCAGCCGGCGGCCAGGACGGTGATCTCGATGAGCGTCCGGACGAGCCGGATCGACTTGCCCGTCCGCGCCGAGAGTCCGGTCATCAGCCCGTCGCGCGGGCCGGGGCCGAGCCGCGCGCCGACGTAGACCGCGGCGCCGAGGCCGTTGAGCACCACGCCGGCGACCAGGTTGACGATCTGCCAGCCGAGCACGTCCTGATCGGGCAGGAAGAGGCGCACGAAGTCGACCGTGAGCGAGATGACCACGATGTTCGCGACGGTGCCGATGCCAGGTCGCTGCCGCAGGGGGATCCACAGCAGGAGCACCAGCACCGACGCGATCGCGGTGACCGTGCCGAACGAGAGGCCGGTGATCTTCATCAGCCCTTCGTGGAGCACGTCCCACGGGTCGAGGCCGAGCCCGGACCTGGTCAGCATGGCCATGCTGGCGCCGTAGAGGACGAGCCCGGCGACGAGCTGGACCGACCGGCGGGTGGTGTCCTGGGAGATGCCGACGGGCCTGAGGTCGAGTTTGAGTGCCACGAGTCCACCATCAGGGGTAAGTGGCTATCTTGACCATGGCCAATCTGGAACAATTGGCCTTATGGAACCGCTGATCCCGCTGACTGGACGCGTTTCGGGCCCGAAATTGGCCATTTTGCTGGGGAACTGGCGGCGGAGTGGTTCTCGACACGGTGCCGCGGATCTCGCGGCGGCCGTCGAGCTGCTGGTCCTCGACGGCAGGCTCCCGCTCGGCACGAAACTCCCGGCGGAACGGGAGCTCGCCGACGCGCTGGAGGTCAGCCGCACGCTGATCGGCGCCGCGTTGGACAAGTTGCGGGCCGACGGTCTGGTCGCCAGCCGCCGTGGGGCGGGCTCGTGGATCGCTTCTCCGGGCGGCCGGGGCCGCGACGCGATTCTGCCGACCGGCGAGGACCTCATCGACCTCGCGCAGGCCTGTCCGCCCGCCGTCGCCGGCCTGGTCCCGGCCGTCGACGCCGCGCGGAAGGCACTGGTCGACCATCTCGGCGAGAACGGCTACGAGGTGCGCGGACTGCGGGTCCTGCGCGAGCGGATCGCCCGCCGCTACACCGAACGCGGGCTGCCGACCAACGCCGATCAGGTGATGATCACCAACGGTGCGCATCACGCGTTCGTGCAGGTCCTGCGGATGCTGGCCGGTCCGGGCGACCGGGTGCTGGTCGAGCAGCCGACGTATCCGAACTCGCTGGAGGCCATCGGCGCCGCGCACGCCATCCCGGTGCCGGTGCCGCTCGACCCGGCCACCGGCTGGGACATCGTCGGGATCGAGGCCGCGCTGCGGCAATCCGCGCCGAGGCTCGCGTATTTCGTCGTGGACTTCCAGAACCCGACCGGTCTGCGCATGGACGCCGACAGCCGTCAACGCCTCGCGGCCGCGCTGAACCGCGCCCGCACCCCGGCGATCGTCGACGAAACACTGGTCGAGCTGGACCTCGAAGGCGATCCGGTCGACGGTCCGCCGCCGCTGGGCGCGTACCTGGGCGACCTCGGCATCACGATCGGCTCGGCGTCCAAATCGCATTGGGCGGGCCTGCGGCTCGGCTGGATCCGCGCCTCCGAGGACGTCATCGGCAGGCTGATCGCGGCCCGGTTCGCCGTCGACCTGGGGTCACCGGTCTTCGAGCAACTCGTCCTCGCCGAACTGCTCGACGACGGCGGGGCCGCGCTGGCGCACCGCCGTCAGGAGACGCTGGCGCTGCGGGACGCGCTGACCGGGGCGCTGAACTGGTACTGCCCCGAGTGGACGTTCACCGTGCCGCGCGGCGGGCTTTCGCTGTGGTGCCGTCTGCCGGAGCCGATGAGCACGCGGCTGGCCGTCGCCGCGGCGGGCCACGGGGTCCAGGTGGCGCCGGGCTCGCGGTTCGGTGTCCACGGTGGACTGGAGCGCTGGCTGCGCCTGCCGTACGCGCTTCCGGCCGAACGGCTTTTCGAGGCCGTGCGGCGGTTGGGCACGGCCGCCGCTTCGGTGGCCGCGACCCCCGCCACGGCCGCCCCCGTCACCGTCCAGGTCACCTGACCCGGGGTTGGAAACGGAAATAGCCGGTGCGCCGGCGGGGCGGCCGATGCTCCAGGGAGGGCATCGGCGCCGCGCGACCAGCGCACCGGCTATCCGGCCCGCCCCGAGGCCGAAACCTCGGGACGGGCACCGCGGCGGTTACCCGGCACAGCCCCTCGACGTGCCGGGAACCGCCCGCGGTTCAGGCGGGCTTCGAGCTTGATCGGCTCCTGCTCGGCGCGGTGAGCAGAAGCCCCCGAAGTCCACCCGGTGCTGGTCCCGGCGCCGCAGGGGCAGCGCGGCGCCGGGGCCGGGATCCGAACCGGCCGGGCGCGGTCGGCCGTTCGGGAGACAAAGGGGATGCCTGAACGAGGGCAGGCGGAAAAGCGGCTTGCGCCGGGCGGATCAGCGGACGTCGAAAACCCGAAGTTGATCTTGGTTTGGACGTGGTTCTCCCCGGCGACCCCGGTCAGGTCAGTCGGGGGAGGTGGCGGGAAGCGCGGCTTCCCTGCCGGTGCGCTCGCCTTCGTGATCGCAGCCGGTTCCGATGAGCTTCAGCTGCGTGGCGGGCATGCCGGAGTCGAGCACGGCGAGCGGCCCGCGGCCGCCGCCGGTGTTGTCGTGCCCCGGCTGGGCGGTCGTCGTGGGCGCGATCGGGGCCACCGGGGTGTTCGGCAGGCCACCGCCGCCGCCCGAGCCGCCGCCGTCCGGGGACGCGTGCGTGTCGGATTCGGCGGGCGCGGGCGGAGCGGGCTGGGCGTCGCTCTTGACCCGGACGGGCAGGGTGACGCGGTGGTTCTGGCCCGCTGTCACCGGAACGGGGCTCTCGGCGGGAACGACCGGGCGCGGGGCCGGAGCGGCAGGTGCGGGGGCGTTCTCCGTGACGACCTTGGCCGGGACGGCGATGGTGACCGAGCCGCCTGCCGACTCGCCGGAGCCGCCGCCGAAGACGGGGTCGAGCATGTCGCCGGTGCCCGGCAGGATCACCGGGGCGCCCGAGCCGCAGCACGGATCCGGCGTGATGATCGGCGCGACGACCTGGTCGCCGATCCCGTCGACGACGCCGCCGACGGTGTGGACGACGCCGCCGACCGTAGTGGTGACGACATTCAGCACGCCGCCGATGAGGCCGCCCAGCAAGCCGTTGGACGGCTGGGATTTCGCGGTCTTCGTGACCGGTTCAGGAGAAGAAACCGCCTCTTCCTCCACAGTGGCCTCAGGCTCCTCGTGGACAACGGGAGCGGGCTCTTCCTGATCGGATTCAGTGGTCTCAGCGGGTTTCGCGGTTTCGGGCGCGGTGGAGTCCGAAGTGGACTCAGTGGACTTCTCGGGAGTGGTCGTTTTCCCGGATCCCGTTTCGTCCGCGGGCTGGACCACGGAGGTTTCCGGAGTCACGGGCGTTTTTTCGTCGGCCGAAGCCGGGGTGCTCAGCACGGCGCCGAGGATCCAGCCGGTGAGCACGAGTCCGCCCGCGAAAAGAATTCGCTTCGGGGCGGAGAGGCCGCCACGGCGCACGACTGCCGTACCACTCACAGCAATCACCACCGTCCGCGCCTGAAACCCACGTTTCCCGCGTGAGTTCGATCTTGCTTGGGGTCTCTTCCGGTCAGGTCGCAGTTCCCCCGGGGCTGCACCAGTTTTAGCACCGGAGGGGAGTGTTTCACTTCAGCCGCCGCCGATCCAGCCCGTTAGGCGGAACGACGCAACCGGCTCCGGTGCCCGGAGTACCGGTGTTGATCACTCTCGGTATGGACCCGGCGGCCATCCGGGGAGGGGTGGAACTACTCAAATCCTCGGTGACCTGACCTTTTCGGGATCCCCGCTGCGGTGCGTGTCGTCGAAGTCGCGTTCGGTGATCGGCGCGGCGGACGCGAGCCGCCGGGAGGGAAGGGGTCCGGGATGTGGGACGTGAACGCGCTGTCGGCGACGGTGCTCAGGACGTTGAAGGCGTACCGGCTGAGCGAAGCCGACGCCAGGGATGTCTGTCAGGACGCGTGGCTGGAACTGCTTCGCGCGCCCGGCGTCCTACGCGACGAAGCGAAGCTCGGTGCTTGGCTGACGACCACCGCGCGGCGCCGTGCGCTCCGGATGATCTCCAGGAACAGGCGCGAAACGCCGCGTCCGCTGCCCGATGCGGAGACGACCCCGGAAGCCGAGGTCGTCCGTGCCGAACGTGATCGCGCGCTCTGGGCGGCGGTCGATCGGCTGCCGGATTCGCATCGGCGGATGATCCGGCTCCTCGCGTACCGGCCGGAGTTGTCCTACGCCCAGCTCGCGGGTGAGCTGGGCATCAGTCCGGCCAGTGTGGGCAGGCTGCGAAGACGGTGTCTGGACCGGCTCAGACGGACACTCGAAAAGAGCGGCTGGGCGTGAACATCGGACGAGTCACCGAAGTTTGCGCAATCGGGTGACCGCTTCGTCGATGACCTCGTTGCGTTTGCAGAACGCGAAACGCAGGAGGTGTTTCCACTCGTCCGGGTGATCGGTGAACACCTTTACGGGCACGGCCGCCACGCCCACCCGTTCGGGGAGTTCCCAAGCCAGTTCCGCGGCGTCGTCGAACCCGAGCGGCCGGACGTCGACGCAGACGAAGTACGTCCCGGCGGTCGGCCGGACCGCGAACCCGGCTTCCGCGAGCCCCGAAGCGAGCCGGTCCCGCTTGCCCTGGAGGCTCGTGCGCAGGTCTTCGGCCCACGGCAGTTCGTGGTCGAGCGCGTGGGCGACGGCGGGCTGGAACGGGCCGCCCGAGACGAAGGTGATGAACTGCTTCGCCGCCTTCACCGCCGCGACCAGTTCGGGGCTCGCACAGACCCAGCCGATCTTCCAGCCGGTGCAGTTGAACGTCTTGCCCGCGCTGGAGATCGAGACGGTCCGGCCGCGCATACCGGGGAAGGTCGCCAGCGGCAGGTGCTCGGCGTCATCGAAGACCAGGTGCTCGTACACCTCGTCGGTGATCGCGATCAGGTCGTGCGTCACGCAGAGCGCGGCGACGGCTTCCAGCTCGGCGCGGGTGAACACCGTGCCGGTCGGGTTGTGCGGCGAGTTGATCAGGATCGCCCTCGTCCGGTCGGTCACCGCGGCGCGCAGGCCCTCGATGTCCAGTGCGAACCGGCCGTCGCGTTCCACCAGGCCGACGACACGCCGTTCCGCACCCGCCATGGCGACCGCGGCCGCGTACGAGTCGTAGTAGGGCTCGATGACGATGACCTCGTCACCCGCCTGGGTCAGCGCGATCAGCGACGCCGCGATCGCTTCGGTGGCGCCGGCGGTGACCAGGATCTCCGTGTCCTGGTCGTACGCGGTGCCGTACCGCAGCCGGTGCCGCGCGATCGCCGCGCGCAGCTCGGGACGCCCCGGGCCCGGCGGATACTGGTTCGCACCCCCGAACAGCGCGTTCTTGGCGGCTTCGAGCATTCCGGCCGGCCCGTCGGTGTCGGGAAAACCCTGGCCGAGGTTGACGGCTTCGTGGCGGACGGCCAGTGCCGTCATCTCCGCGAAGATGGTCGACGTGAAGGGCTGGAGGCGGGGTACGAGGACAGGTTCGCGCACGATCAGCCATCCTCACGGACAATGGCCGTGTGGAGCAACTGACGCCCGCCAAGGTGACCCCAGCCGATCCGCCCGGTGGAACCGCCGCGGAGGAGGAAAAGGCGCGCGGCCTGCGCAAGATGAAGATGGTCGCGCTGTCGTTCCTGCTCGGCGCGACGGTGATCTTCCTGCTGACCAGCTGGGCCGAAGCCGCGGGCTGGCCGGCCTGGGTCGGCTACGTCCGCGCCGCCGCCGAAGCCGGGATGGTCGGCGCGCTCGCCGACTGGTTCGCGGTGACGGCGCTGTTCCGGCATCCGCTGCGGATCAAGATCCCGCACACCGCGATCATCCCGAACAAGAAGGACGCCCTCGGCAGCAGCCTCGGTGACTTCGTCGGCTCGAACTTCCTTTCCGAGACCGTGATCCGCGAGAAACTGAGCCGGGTCGAGGTCTCGAAGCGGCTCGGCGGCTGGCTTTCGCAGCCCGCCAACGCGGAGCGGGTGACGTCGGAGCTGGCCACTGTTGTACGTGCGGCGGTCAAGGTGCTCCGCGACGAAGACGTCCAGGCGATCATGGAACAGGCCGTGGTCAAGCGGATCGTGGACAAGCCGTGGGGTCCGCCGCTCGGCAAGATCCTGGCGGGCGTTTTCGCGGACGGGGCGCACCACAAGCTGGTGGACCTGATGTGCGACCGCGCCTACGAATGGGTGCGGGACAACCACACGACGATGCTGCGCGTGGTCTCGGACCGGGCGCCGAGCTGGTCGCCGAAATTCGTCGACGAGATGCTCGCGGACAAGGTCTACGGCGAGGTGCTGTCCTTCGTCTGGGCGGTGAAGACCGACGTCAACCACCCCATGCGGCTGGCGCTGGACAAGTTCCTCGGCGAGTTCGCCCACGACCTGCAGACCGACCCCGAGGTGATGGCGCGCGCCGAGCAGGTCAAATCCCAGATGCTGGGGCACGACGAGGTGCAGAAGCTGATCGGCTCGGCATGGGCGACGGCGAAGGAGATGCTGCTCAACGCCGCCGAGGACCCGTCGAGCGAGCTGCGACGCCGGGTGCGAACCGGCCTCGAGACCCTCGGCGGCAGGCTGGTCTCCGACGACCACATCCGGTCCAAAGTGGACACCTGGGTGGAGGGCGCGGCGGCCTACGTGGTCACGCACTACTCCAAGGAGATCACCACGATCATCACCGACACCGTGGAGCGCTGGGACGCCGAGGAGACCTCGCGCAAGATCGAGCTCCAGGTCGGCCGGGATCTGCAGTTCATCCGGATCAACGGCACGGTGGTCGGCGCGCTCGCCGGGCTGGTCATCTACACGGTCGCGCAGCTGCTCTTCTGAGCGGCCGCGTCTATACCACACTCCGGAGGCCTCGCCGGGAGTTGTCCACAGGAAGTGGAGTCATCCCCAGGGTTATCCACAGCTTTTCACGTTTTTGGCCTAACGGTGTGCACAACCCCTGGGGGTAACTCGGGGGTGGGTGACACCAGAAGTTGTGGTCGTTCGGGTGCCTCGGTTTCCCGGGGTGGGCCGGCGCCGGGGTGGCGCGGGCTGAAAGGGCCCATCACCGCATACGACGCGACGAAAGCGCCCTTCGCCGCATCTCACGCGGTGAAGGACGCTTTCAGCACACGCCGCGGGCTCAGGTCGAGATGTCCGCCGTCCGCGCACGCCAGGCCCGCGCCTTCTCCCGGTTCCCGCAGGCCCGCATCGAGCACCACGTCCTCGACCGGTTCCGCGACTCGTCGTAGAACGCCCACAGGCAGTCGTCCGCCGGGCAGATCTTGAGCCGGATCCATTCGCCGAGCACGGTCAGCCGGGTCGACGCCGCCATCACCGCCTCGCAGACCGTTTCCGAGACCAGCAGCGGGCCTTCCGGGCCGAGGACGATCTCCGCCGGCGCGCGCAGGCCGGGCCGCGGGAGCCGCGGGTCGCCGATCGCGGCGCGCAGGGCGTCCCGGGTTTGGCGTGCGGCCGCGGGGGTATCCGCGCGAAGCCGGTGATCCCGGGCCCAGTGCTGCCAGGACTCCAGATCGTCCAAGAGGTCGGTGCCGCGTTCGACGTTCACCGTGTTCAGAAACTCGACCACCAGGGACGCGTCGGTGTTCACCTCGCCCAGTGTACGGGCGAGACCTGTTGTCATCGGCGTCGATAACCCGCATACTCGGTTCACTGGTTACTCGATCTTCTGGAGGCTGAACCATGGGTGCGGTACCGACCTTCGGCGCGGTGGCCCTCGACTGCCCGGACCCGGTCGCGCTGGCGGAGTTCTACCGCGAGCTGCTCGACTGGCAGGCGGCCGAAGTCGCCGAAGACGGCCATTGGGTGACCCTGCGGAATCCGGAGGGCGGCGCGCGGTTCTCGTTCCAGCGTGTGCCCGACTACCGGCCGCCCGCGTGGCCGTCCGCAGAGAACCCGCAACAGGCCCACGTCGACCTCGACGTCATCGACCTGGAGGCCGCTCACGAGCGCGCGCTGAAAATCGGCGCGAAGCTGCTCGACGACTCCCCGGAGACCTTCCGGGTGTACGCGGATCCGGTCGGGCACCCGTTTTGTCTGTGCGCCTGCTGACCTCGGACCCGAAAAATGCGTAATCTCTGATACGTGATTTGTCCGAAGTGCCAGAACGTCATGAAGACCGTCGACAAGAACGGCATCCACATCGACCAGTGCCAGGGGTGCCGCGGCATCTTCCTGGACAGGGGTGAGCTGGAAGCCATCGCCGGTGCCGAGAACTCGTACTACGCCGGTGGGCACCAGCCGCCCCCGCCGTACCAGGGAGGTGGACACGCGCCGGCGCCGCACTACGGACGGCCGGACTCCCCGCGGCCGCATCGCGGCGGCTACGCGGACTCGCCGAAGGGCTACCGGGGTGGTTACGCCGACTCGCCCAAGGGTTACCGCGGCGGTTACGCGGACTCGCCCCACGGTTACGGCCACAAGCGTCGTAAGGGCGGCTTCCTCGAGGGCCTCTTCGACTGACCGTGGTCCTCGATCTCAAGATCTGCCCGGCCTGCGGTGATCGCGCCGAACGGCCACGAGTCGAGAGCGGGCTGCTGGTGTGCGCGGTATGCGCGCACCAGTGGCCGTTCCGGCGCCTCCCGCTCTTCGCGCTGACCGGGCCGAGCGGTGCCGGCAAGTCGACGGTCGGGCCGCGGCTCGCGGAACGGCTCGGCGATCTCGCGCTCGTGGTCGAGCAGGACGTGTTGTGGACCGGGGCGTTGCGTGACGACGTCCCCGGCCATCCCGCGTTCCGCTCGACCTGGCTGCGGATGGCGGCGATGCTGCACCAGAATGGGCGACCGGTCGTGCTCTGCGGCACCGTCGCGCCGCCCGAGTTCGAGCGGCTGCCCGAGCGCGTCTTCTTCTCCGATATCCACTACCTGGCCCTCGTCAGTGAGCCCGACGCCCTACGCAAGCGTTTGCTCGCCCGGCCCGCCTGGCGCGAGTGGGACGAGGAGCGGGTCGAGGAGATGCTGGAGTTCAACGAGTGGCTGCAAGCGGAAGCGCCCTCGATGGATCCGCCGGTCGAGTTGTTCGACACCACCCACATCCCGGTGGACGACGCCGTCGACCACGTCGAGAAGTGGGTGCGGGGCCTGCTGTCAGTGACGCAACGGCCAAATGCGGCCTTCGGGTGAATCCAGCCAGATCACCTGGTCTTCGCCGTCGAGGCTGAGCCCGAACCGGTCCCGACCCGGCTCGCCGAGGCCGAGCCAGTCCTCGTGCGCCGCCTCGACGATCTCCCAGAGTCGCCGTGGGCCTCCTTCGGCCACTTCGAACTCGCTGCCCCGCTGTCGATGCCGCATCCATGAGCCGTCCGGATGGACCAGCGTGGTGCTCTGGCCTACTCGCGCGGCCGTCACGCCCGGAAGGTGGAGCCCGGCGAAGAACTCGAAGCGGCTGCGGGGTTCGGTGAGCACGCCCATCGACAGCCGTGTCGGCCGCCAGGAGACATCGCCCTCGAGCGCCTTCGACGGCTTGAAGCGGTGCGCGCGCAGCGGCATGAAGCGACCGTCGCGGGCGAGCACCCGCCCATGTCCCGTCGCGCCTTCGCCCGCGACGATCCGGACGAGCCCGCCGCCGATCGGCCGGTTCAGCGTGGTGACGATCAGCCCGCCCGGCATCGTCTGCTCCAGCCACGCGGGCGGGATCGACGACACCGAACAGGTGCACAGCACCCGGTCGTAGAGCACGCCCGCCGGGAACCCTTCGGCGCCGTCGGCCGCCGCGCACGAGGGCGCGTACCCGATCTCCGTCAAACGTTTGCGCGCGGCATCGACCAGGTCCGGATCGATGTCCACTGTGTACACGAGCCCGGAACCGAGCCGATGGCACAGCAGAGCGGTGTTGTAACCGGTGCCCGTGCCGATCTCCAGCACGCGATTCCCGTCGGCGACCCGGAGCTCTTCGAGCATGATCGCCATGATCGCCGGCTGACTGGACGAACTGGTCGGCGTTCCCGGCTGGGCGCCGAGATAGCGCGCCCGTTCCCAGAGCCCGGAGTCGTCGTCGAGCTGGACGACCAGCACGTCCGGGGAGTACACGCGCCGGAGCCACTCCTCGTCGCCGCTTTCGACCGCGGCCCAGCCGTTCGCCGCCGGGACGAAGAACCGCGGCAGGAAGACGTGTCTCGGCACGGAGCGGAACGCGGACATCCAGCGCGCGTCGTGCAGTACGCCCTCGGCGAGCAGATGCTCGACAAGGCGCCGCCGCAGCCGCGTCGCGTTCGACATCCCCCCACGGTAGCGGGGTGAGCACCACCACACCCGATGGTTGCAAGCAGAGTGCTTGCAATTGCTAGCACCCGCGCGTAGCGTTGAAGACGTCGCGAGGAGGTGACCGATGTCAGACATCGACCGGGATCAGCCCGCATCGGGTGGGCCGATGGAGAAGGTCGCGGACATCGCTTCCGACATCGGCGAGTACATCCGCCAGCAGCGCAGTAACGCGAAGATCTCCTTGCGGCAGCTGTCGAAACTCGCCGGCGTGTCCAATCCGTACCTGAGCCAGATCGAGCGCGGGGTCCGCAAGCCCAGCGCGGAGATCCTCCAGCAGATCGCCAAGGGCCTGCGCATCTCGGCCGAGGCGCTCTACGTGCAAGCGGGAATCCTCGATCTGCCCATGGGCGGCCCGGTCGGCGACGCGATCCGCGCCGACACCGAGCTGACCGAACGGCAGAAGCAGGTCCTGCTCGACGTCTACGAATCGTTCCGCCGAGAGAACGCCGCCGCGAAGCCAGAGCCGGTGGCGCCAACCCCAGAACAAGCCGCCGAATCCAAGGAGTCAGCATGACCACGGCCACCAAGAACGACCGCAAGCACACCGCCCTCGACCAGGTCCGCACGCCGCTGCTGGCCGCACTGGGTGCCGGCAACCTGGCTGGCCAGGCCGTCGTCGACGCCGTGTCGAAGGCCAAGGAGAAGGTCGTCGAGGGCAGCGAGACCGCCCGAAAGAACATCGAAGAGCTCCCGCACGACGTCGAGGGTCTCCGCGAGAAGCTGGACCCGGCCGAGCTGCGCAAGGTCATCGACGAGTACACCGAAGCCGCGCTGAAGCTGTACAACAAGCTTGCCGAGACCGGTGAGCAGGCGTGGGACAAGATCGCCGCGCAGCCGCAGGTCAAGAAGGCCATCGAGCAGCTCGAGGACGCGATCAGCACCGCGCAGGACCGCGTCGAGGGTGCGACCACCGACGCCCGTGAGCGCATCGACACCGTGCTCGGCAAGGTCACCAAGGGCACCCGTTCCGCCGGCGAGAAGACCGCCCGCAAGGTGACCGAGGTCGCCGGCGAAATCGCCGACGAGGTCGAGGAGATCGGCGACGACCTCGCGCACGAGACCCGCTCGGCTTCGCGCAAGGTCGCCAACAAGACCGCGCCGAAGACCACGACCACCGCGCGCCGCACCACCACCAGCCCGGCCGCCAAGAAGCCGGCCACCGCGCCGAAGACCACCGAGAAGTAAGGTCCGCGTGAACTCCAGGGCCCCTGGCGCTGCTTCGGTGCCGGGGGCCCGGGTCATTCGCCCGGTTTGACGTAAGCTGAGTTCGTGTTCGTTGCCACCTGGATCCTCATCGCCATCCATTGGGGCGGCGCGCTGACGGGGCTGTTCGCTTTCGTGCATGCGCTGTTGCAGCGCGCGGACGCGTACTCGGCCGCCGATCGGAAGACCAAGCCCATCTGGATGCTCATCACCGGCGGCTCGACCGTGGTGCTGACCTTCTTCCAGTTCTACGGCGGCGGCATGATCCTGTGGCTGCCCGCACTGGTCGCGGTCCTGGTCTACCTCGTGGACGTCCGCCCCAAGCTCATCGAGGTGCAGCGCGGCGGCCGCAACTGGTGATTATGGTGGGCTTGTGACTGACTGGACCATCGCTGGAACCCTCACCGTCGTCCCCGCCCTCTCCCGCACGGACCTGATCGCCGAGCCCGTCGCGAAGGCGCTCGCCGCCCTGCCCGATCCAGACGCCGTCGGTGTCGTCGAGATCGACGCCGAGCTGGCCGACACCGCCGCCTTCTGCGAGGCGTACGGCTCGCCGCTTTCCGCGTCCGCGAACTGTGTCGTCGTCGCCGGCAAACGCGCTGGCGAGGTCCGCTTCGCCGCCGCGATGATCCTCGCCACCACCCGCGCCGACGTGAACGGCGTGATCAAGCGCCGTCTCGATGTCCGCAAGGCCTCCTTCGCCCCCATGGACGAGGCCGTCTCGCTCACCGGAATGGAGTACGGCGGCATCACGCCGGTCGGCCTGCCCGCGGAGTGGCCGATCGACCAGCGCGTCGCCGACGAACCCGAACTGGTCATCGGCAGCGGTATCCGCGGCGGCAAGCTGCTGATCTCGGGCCCGACCCTCGCGTCACTGCCCGGCGCCGAGGTGATCGACGGGCTCGCGCGCCCCGTCGAGTGAGACTGTCTACAAAGGACTTCCCGCTGGCTGCGGCCTTCGAGGCCGGGTTCCTCGAAATCGACCCCGCGTTGCTGGCGAGGCTCGGCGAGAACCGCGCCCGCGTCGAGCGCGCACAGCGGAACCCGCTGATCGGCCGCGCCGTCGGCGGCCCGCCCTGGCTTTCGGCCGACGAAGTGCGGTGGCTGCTGCTGGTGTGCCTGCGGGACCTCCTCGCGCCCGAGGCGCGTGCGAGCCCGGAGCTGGTGACGTTCCTCGTCGACCGGCTGAACGAGGGCTTCACCCCCGCCGTGCCGCGGACGGGGCTGGGCGGCGCCGGCGAGATCATCCCGCTGGCGCACACCTTCCAGACCTTCCTCGGCGTCGGCACCGTGCTGGTGGACGGCGTCGAGACGCCTGCGGCGGAAGTGCTGGCGGAGCCGTACGAGCCGGGCCTCGAGGAGGCCGCGACCCTCATCCAGGGCTCGCCACTGGCCGAGACACTCGCCGCCTTCGGGCGCACCGAGGTCCAGCAGGTGGCGGACCTCCAGACGCTGACCGCCGCGATCGCGATCGACATCATCGGTGCGCCGCAAGCGCTCTATCGCCCCGCGTTGGCGGGGGACGACCAGGTGCTGGAGTCGGTGCTGTACGAAATCGGCGGCTTGCTCGACAGTGCCTCGGTACGCCCGGAAGTCGTACAGGCACCGGTCTCCGTGCGCGTCGCGCCGCGGGTGATCGCCCGGCTGACGCGACTGAACGGCGAGTTGGACGCTGCCCTGCGGCGTTCGGTGCCGACCGGTTCACCCGTCGACCTCGGCCCGCGGATGGACGCGGTGACCGCGGCACTGGTGCATCTCGGTGAGGTGAGCGTGCGACGGACGCACCGGTTGCTCGCGGTGGATCCCGGACCGCGGGCTGGACTGCTGCTGTTGCGCGAACGGGCGGTGGGGGAACTGCACGCGCTGCGGCGGCAGGCGGATTCCGGCGACACCTTCGGCGGGCAGGAGGAGGCGCAGGCGTTCGCCTTGGCGGCGGGGAGCCGGCTTCGTGACGCTTGTGCGCGGATGTTCGCGATCACGGCCTGCGAGCTGCTCACGGGTTCGCAGACGCGATTCCTGGCGCCAGGGGATGGTTCGCCCCGGCTCCGTGCCGCTTACGAGTGGCTGAGTGGGCTCGTTCCGCCGCTCAAGGAGGACCGGCCGCTCGGGCCCGAGGTGACCGCGTTGATCGCCGTACTGCGGGATTCGTACTTCAACGATCTGTCGACGTTGGACTAGGTTCGGGCATCCGCGCGGGACTGGATCGCCAGCCCGCGTGGGGTCACCCAACGCGTGACGAGCGCGAAAGCGCCTTCGCACACCAAAGCCAGTATGACGACCGCGATGCCGCCCGCCAGGATCTCGCCGTGGCCGGGTTCTCCGAGGGCGAAACCGTCCACAATGTACCGACCGAGCCCACCGCCGTCGTTGACGATCGCGCCGATCGCGACCGTCGCCACCAGTTGCAGGAACGCGACGCGGGCACCCGCGAGGATCACCGGCGACGCGAGCGGCAACTCCAGGCGCAGCATGATCTGCCACTCGCGGTAACCGGTTCCGCGCGCGGCGTCGACGGTTTCCTGCGCCAGCTGGATGACGCCCGCGTAGGTGTTCGTGAACAACGGTGGCAGCGCCAAGGCCACCAGCGCGAGCATCAACGGCCAGAAACTCGTGTCGGCCCCGAACCGGGCGGCCAGGAACCAGAACAGGATCACCAGCCCGAAGCTGGGGATCGCGCGGCCGATGTTCACCGCGCTCGTGGCGAGGAACTGCGCGCGGCGGTAGTGCGCCAGCCACAACGCGGGCGGGATCGTCAGCACGGCCGAGATCGCCAGTGCCAGCAAGGAGAACTGCAGATGCTCGACCGTCCGGTACGGAACGCCCGCCGGATCCGTCCAGCTCCAGCGGTTCGGTTCGCCTAACCACTCGATGGCCTGGTCGATCATGCTCATCGCGACGCCGCCTTCCGCGACCACGGCGCGAGCGCGCGCCCACCGAGCCACAGCAGCAGATCCACCACCACGGCCAGCGCCACGGAAAGCGTGACACCGACGATGATCGACGTCGGGTTCGGCGTCGCGGTCTGGATCCCGTTGCGGATGAAGTACCCGAGACCGCCCTTGCCGAGCAGGGAAGTCACCGTCACGAGCCCGATCGTGGTCACCGCCGCGACCCGCAGGCCCGCGATCACCACCGGCAGCGCGAGCGGGAGTTCGACCTGCCACAGCAACCGCGAACGCGTGAAACCCATGCCTATCGCGGCTTCGCGGACTTCCTTGGGCACTTGTTCGACACCGGTGACGATGTTGCGGATGAGGATCAGCAACGTGTACGTGGCCAAAGGAATCACCGCGGTGGTGAAGGACGTCAGACCGGTGAAGGGTACGAGCAAGGCGAAGGCGCCGAGGCTCGGGATGACGTACAACGACCCCG
Organism: Amycolatopsis sp. NPDC057786; assembly: GCF_042797905.1. Lineage (NCBI taxonomy): Bacteria > Bacillati > Actinomycetota > Actinomycetes > Pseudonocardiales > Pseudonocardiaceae > Amycolatopsis > Amycolatopsis sp. NPDC057786. The sequence goes on along the minus strand of NZ_JBHVKW010000001.1, from coordinate 263,271 downwards.
CCGTGCTCAGCGCGATGACGTAGAACCACCTGCGGCGCAGGGAAACGACGGAAACACCGACCGACACCACCAGCCCGATGGCGAGCGCTGCCGCCGTCAGCGTGATGTGCTCGCCGAGCCGCTCGAAGATCTCGTCGAGATGGCGGTCCACCCACCGCCACTCGAAGAGCGGCCGTCCGCCTTGGGCGGGAACGGGGAACGCGGAGGATGCTCGCACCGGCCGACCTTACCCCGATCGGGCGGCCGGATTCCGTTCTCTGGGAGCGGACGGGGCGCAACTCTCAAAATGTGGATTCTTGTCGTGGCCCGGGGCTACGGTTCATTCCTCTGACGAGTCATAGGAGTGTGTGCACGTGCGCTGGACACGGAATGTTCGAGTGGGCGCGGTGCTCGCCGCCGCCGTCCTCGGTATGACCGCTTGTGGGGGCGGAGAAGAAGCGGCTGCCCCGGCCGCGCCGACCAGGGGCGGGGCACCGATCGTGATCGCCTCCTTCAACTTCACCGACAGCGTGATCCTCGCCGAGCTGTACGCGAACGCGTTGGAGGCCGAGGGTTTCCCGGTCACCCGCAAGCTGAACCTCACGACGCGCGAGCTGACCTACCCGGCGCTGAAATCCGGCGAACTCCAGTTCATCCCGGAGTACCAGGGCGCCGCCATCACCACCGGATACGGCAAGGAAGCCGCGAAGGACGCGCAGGCCCAGCACGAGCAGCTCAAGAAGTTGTTCGAGCCCGACGGCATCGCCCTGCTGGAGCAGTCGCCGGCGGAGAACAAGAACACCTACATCGTGAAGGCCGACCTCGCCAAGGAGAAGGGCCTCGCGAAGATCAGCGACCTGTCCAAGCTCGACAACGTCATCGTCGCGGGCGGGCCGGAGTGCGCGGAGCGGCTCCCCTGCTTCAAGGGCTTCACCGAAGTCTACAAACTGAAGGCCACCTTCCAGACCGTGCAGGAGGCGGGCCCGCGCGTGGAGCAGCTGCGGTCCGGCAAGGTCACCGTCATCCCGGTCGACTCGGTGAGCCCGCTCGTCGGCGACCCGCAGTTCGTGGCGCTGGAAGACGACCTCGCCATCGTGCCGACCGAGAACGTCGTGCCCGCGGTGAGCAAGAAGGTCCTCGACGAGCGCGGCGCCGACTTCGTGGCCGCGGTCAATGCCGTGAGCAAGGCCCTCGACACGGCGCAGCTGCGTGAGCTGAACAAGCGCGTCGACTCGGACGGCGAGAAGCCGGCGGACGTCGCGAAGGAGTGGCTGAAGGAGAAGTCCCTCATCTAGGCGCCCGCGAGTGCCATGAACGGTCCGTTCCTTGCAAATTTCGCAAGGAACGGACCGTTCATTGCGTTCGGGGTGCCGCGCGCGTGGGGGCGGCTCCCGAACGGTGTGCCGACGTTGCGAAAGCCAAAATATGAAACGTAAAGCTATAGAAAATAGAGTTAGCTAAACAGTGTAAGGTACTAGAACACAGCTTAGCCGCAACAAGGAGCGGCGTGGGAGACATCTGCTGGGACGTTGCGAAAGCCACTTTCGCAACGTTCAAGGTTGCGAAAGTGGCTTTCGCAACACGGTGTCCTGCCCTGGACCGGCTTCGCGCCACACCTCGGAGGAGGGGCGCCCGCTCCGGCTGCGAGCACCGGTGGAATCGTGGACGCTGTCGTTGCACCACGGGTGAAAGGGAGTGGGATGGGAAAGGTCACGGCCATCGCGGAGCGCACCATCGAGGCGCCGGCGGACAAGGTCAGGGCGCTCGTCGCGGACTACGCCGAAACCCGGCCGAAGCTGCTGACGGAGCACTACCGCGACTACGAGGTCACCGAAGGCGGGGTCGGGGCGGGCACGAAGGCGCGCTGGAAGCTGCAGGCCACGTCGAAGCGCGTGCGTGACGTCGCGGCGACGGTGACCGAGCCGTCCGAAGGCACCCTCGTCGAGACCGACGCGAACTCCAGCATGGTCACCACCTGGACCGTCCGCGAGGTGCCGGACGGCAGCGTCGTCCGCATCGAGACGACCTGGGACGGCGCGGGCGGCATCGGCGGCTTCTTCGAGAAGACCTTCGCGCCCGGCGGGCTCAAGCGGATCTACGAGGGAGTTCTCGGCAAACTCGCCGAGGTCGTGTAGTGCTCGCCACAACCGGAATGGTCGCCCCGGTTCGCTCGTTGTACCCGGCGTGAATACGGGGCGACCGCCCCGCTTGAGCGACAGACTTGGAGTTACCTCGTGAACGCAACCGAGATCCGGCTCGCCTCCCGTCCGCACGGCGTCCCCACGCTCGAGAACTTCGAGATCGCCGACGTCGAGATCCCGGTTCCGGGCGAAGGGCAGATCCTGGTCCGCAACCAGGTGCTGAGCGTCGACCCGTACATGCGTGGCCGGATGAGCAGCGCGAAGTCCTACGCCGAACCGTACGAGGTCGGCAAGGTCATGCACGGTGGCGCCGTCGGTGAGGTGCTCGAGTCCACCGTGGACGATTTCAAGCCCGGCGACATCGTGTTGCACGGCCTCGGCTGGCGTTCGCACGCCGTCGTCGCCGCGAAGCACGCGGTGAAGGTCGACCCCGAAGCCGCGCCGGTCACCGCGTACCTCGGCGTCCTCGGCATGACCGGGCTCACCGCGTACGCCGGCCTGCTCGACGTCGCGGAGTTCAAGGAGGGCGACACCGTCTTCGTGTCCGGCGCGGCGGGGGCGGTCGGTTCCGTCGTCGGTCAGCTGGCGAAGCTGAAGGGCGCGAAGCGCGTCATCGGCAGCGCGGGCACCGACGAAAAGGTCAAGTGGCTGACCGACGAGCTGGGCTTCGACGCGGCGTTCAACTACAAGGACGCCCCGGTCGTCGAGCAGCTGCGCGCGGCGGCGCCCGAGGGCATCGACGTGTATTTCGACAACGTCGGCGGCGAGCACCTCGAAGCGGCGATCGACTCGATCAACCTGCACGGCCGGATGGCGATCTGCGGGATGATCTCGGTCTACAACAACACCGAACCGGCCGCGGCGCCGCGCAATCTCGCGTCGATCATCGCGAAGCGGTTCACCATGCGCGGCATGCTGGTCGGCGACCACTACGCGCTGCAGCCGCAGTTCGTGAAGGAGGTCGCGCCGTTGGTCGCCTCCGGTGCGCTCAAGTATTCGGAGACCATTGTGGACGGTATCCGCAACGCACCGCAGGCCTTCCTGGACCTGCTGGGCGGGGCGAACACCGGCAAGATGCTGGTCCGCGTCTGACCCTGCCTCAAGTGCTATGAAAGGTCCTTTCCTTGCAAAATTTGCAAGGAAAGGACCTTTCATAGCGCGCGCAGGGGGGGCTCAGTACTGCGTGGTGAGCGCGCCTTCCGTCAGCGCGGCGTCCAGCGCCTCCGCCGACATGTCCAGCTTCATCTGGTCGCGGAAGATCTGACCGGCGGTCGGCAGGCTGGACCGCTCCGGCCAGGTTTCCGGCTTCCACAGCGAGGACCGCAGGAAAGCCTTGGCGCAGTGCATGTACAGCTCTTCGACCTCGACCATGATCGCCAGCGCGGGCCGCTTCCCCTTGACCACGAGGTCGTCGAAGAACGGCGCGTCCGCGACCAGTTTCGCGCGGCCGTTGATCCGCAGCGTTTCGTTCATCCCCGGGATCAGGAACAGCAGCCCGGCGTGCGGGTTCTCGAGGATGTTGGTCTGGCTGTCGAGCAGTTTGTTGCCCGGCCGGTCCGCCAGCACCAGCGTCTTGTCGTCGAGCACCTTCACGGAACCGGCCGGGTCGCCGCGCGGGGAGACGTCACAGGTCCCGTCGGACGACGCCGTCGCCAGCAGGTAGAACGGCGAGTGCTCGATCAGCGTGCGTGCGTGCGGATCGAGGAAGGGGATGATCTTCCCCTTGGTGCGCTCGGCCGGGTGGCCGAGGTGTTCACGCAGCGCTTCACGCGTCTCGATCACTTTGATCTCTGAGGTCCCCATGGAACCAGTGAACCACTAGAACACGACAGTCCTGTTCCCGTGCACCAGCACGCGGCCTTCGAGGTGCCACCGCAGCCCGCGCGCCAGCGTCACCTTCTCGATGTCGCGGCCCTTGCGGACCATGTCCTCGACGGAGTCGCCGTGGTCGACACGGATGACGTCCTGGTCGACGATCGGGCCCGCGTCGAGATCCGCGGTGACGTAGTGGCAGGTCGCGCCGATGAGCTTCACCCCGCGCGCGTGGGCCTGGTGGTACGGCCGCGCGCCGACGAACGAAGGCAGGAAGCTGTGGTGGATGTTGAGCGCCCGCCCGGCCCACGCCTCGCACAGTTCCGGCGGCAGGACCTGCATGAACCGGGCGAGGACGACGGCGTGCGGGTCGTGCTCGTCGACGAGTTTCCGCACTTCGGCGAAGGCGGACGCCTTGGCCGCGGCGTCACCGGCGGGGAACGGGACGTGATGGAACGGGATGCCGTGGGCGCGGGTGATGTCGCCCAGTGACGCGTGGTTGCCGATGACGGCGGCGACGTCGACATCCAGTTCCCCGGAGGCGACCCGGCCGAGAAGGTCGTAGAGGCAGTGCCCGGCCTTGGAGACGAGGATCACGGCGCGACGACGCTCACCGGTGTCGCTGACCTGCCAGCTCGACTCGGCCGAAAGGGACTTCGCGACGTCGGCGAAGCGGGTGCGCAGTTCCGCCGCGTCGAACGGGAGCGAGTCGGCGCGTACGACCTGACGGGTGAAGAACCAGCCGGTGTCGGGGTCCGTGTGATACGCCGCTTCGACGATCCAACCGCCGTGCTCGGCGAGAAAACCCGAGATACGGGCGATGATTCCGGTGCGGTCAGGGCAGCCGAAGGAGATCACATAGCGACGTTCAGGGTTCGACACGGACTCCATTGTCGCTGGTCCCGGCCGCCGCGCGGCGCCGGGTCAGTATCCGGACGCGGACCCGCCGCCCGACCTCGATCGCCGCGACCAGCAGCAGGCCGAGCGCGAAGGACAGCAGAAGGCCCTTCTCCGGTTCGTCCGCGAAGGCCGCTCCGCCGACGAGACCGATGAGGACGCTGTACACCGCCCAGATGCTCGCGCCGAGGGCGTCGAGCGGGACGAATTTGCGCGGCGGGTAGCCGAGGCTGCCGTTGGCGAGCCCGCTCGCGACCCGGCCGCCGGGCAGGTAGCGGGCGGCGAGGATCAGCAGGACGGCGTTGCGCCGCACCTGGATCTTCGCCCATTCGTAGCGCCGGACCCCGTCGGGGCCGCGCTGCAGGCGGGCGAGCGCTCGCGGACCCGCGGCCGCGCCGACGGTGTAGCCGAGACAGTCGCCAAGCCATGCCCCGAGCGCGGCGATCAGCGCGAGCAGCGCCAGCTGGGGGAAGTCCGTGCCGATCAGGACGGCGACGGTGATGACCGTCGTCTCGCTCGGCATGAACGGCAGGAGCGCGTCCAACCCGGACACGAGGAACACGATCACCCACAGCCAGGGCGATCCGAGCGTGCCCTCGAGCAGCCCGGTGACGTACTCCAGCAGTTCCACGGTTCCATGGTGATCACCGCAGGTCGCTTTGGGGTGACGGAGCGGGGTTCGACCGGTGAATTCCTGGGCGGTGTCCCGTAAGTCCTGTTGGCGGTCTTCGCGACACGCTCCGGCCGCACACGGCCACTTGCGGGACGCCACCACCGACCCGACTGTCCACAAAGGCTTCCCTTCGCGAGGATGCCTGATTGGTCCGGTTTGAGTGGTTTCATACTTACCGCTCACGACCCACTCAAAAATCGTACACATGCGCATCAAACGGACATCTGGCCGACCAAAGCAGGACAGCGCCTAGTCGGGAGCCACCGACGACCACGGCACGGTGAGTTCACCGAGCCGCCACCGCGACGGCCGGTTCAGCACCGGCCAGCCACGGGCGGTGAGCAGGTGCACGGTGTGCGCCCAGCGGGCGCGGACGCCGAAGTTCTGGTGCGGCGCCGCCGTCGCCCAGCAAGTGTCCAAAAGGGACAGTAGTTCGTGGACGCGTTCGCCGGGAACGTTGCGGTGGATGAGAGTCTTGGGCAGTCGTTCGGCCACTGTGGACGGACGTTCCAGGCTGGCGAGATGGACGGACAGGGTCAGGCTGAGCGGCCCGCCGGAGCCGACCGCGACCCATGTGCTGAGCCGCCCGATCTCGTCGCAGGTGCCTTCGACGAGCAGCCCGTCCGGCGCCATCGCGTCCAGCATCAGCGACCAGGCGCCAGGGACCTCGGTTTCGTCGTATTGGCGCAGCACGTTGAACGCGCGCACCAGCACCGGCCGTGCCCCGGCGAGTTCGAAGCCGCCGCGCCGGAAGTCCAGCCACGGCCGGTCGACGGCGGCTTGCGCGACGGCGACCCGTTCGGCGTCCAGCTCCAGGCCCAGCACCCGGACGTCGCGCCGGACCGTGCGCAGCCGGCGCGCCATCTCGACCGTGGTCACCGGTGAGGCGCCGTAGCCGAGGTCCACCACGAGCGGTTCGTCCGCGCGGTGCAGCAGCCTGGTCACGCCAGGATCGCTGGCGAGCCAGCGGTCGACGCGGCGGAGCCGGTTGGGATTGGTCGTGCCCCGTGTCGGTGCCCCGACCGGTTTCAGCGCTCGGCCAGCCACTTCGCGACGAATTCGGCCTCGCGTTCCAGCAGCTTGGTGACCTGTTCGGCGATCACGCCTTCCAGCTTCCCGCCGACGAACGGGATGCGCACCTTGACCTCGCCGCTGTTGACCAGCGTCGCCTGCTCGCCTTCGCCGGTCAGCGACGTCTTCGCGGTGATCTCGCCCGGCACGCCCGAGACCGACGCCGTCGCGGTGCCGGTGTAGCCGGACCCGGCGGCCTTCCAGGTCTGCTCACGCTCGACGATCAGATCGCCCCGGTGCAGCGTCCGCACGGCCGACGGGAGCTTGTCCGAGCTGATGCCCTGGCGCAGCTTGTAGCGCACGCCGTCCCCGGCCGGGACGTACTCCAGCAGCTCCGCGTCGTCGCCGCCGATCTCCTCCAGCCTCGCCCGCAGCGCCGCCTCGCCGGCGACCCCGTCGAACGTGGTCGCGAGGTCTGCGGAGAACGTCGATCGGTGCTCGATACGGGAGGCCATGGCGCCAGACAGTACCGTTCACGGGCGTGAGCACTGCCGAAACTCCCACCCAGCACGCCGCCCTCGCCGACCACACCACCCTGCGGCTCGGCGGTCCGGCGCGACGTTATGCCGAGGCGAAGACCGTGCAGGCCCTGGTCGACGCGGTCCGCGAGGCCGACGAAGCGGGTGAGCCGGTCCTGCTGCTCGGCGGCGGTTCGAACCTCGTCGTCGCCGACGACGGTTTCGACGGCGCGGTGCTGAAGGTCGGCGCCACCGGCTGGACACGTGACGGGGATCTCGTCGAGGTCGCGGCGGGGGAGAACTGGGACGGTTTCGTCGAGGGTCTGGTCGCCGACGGTGTCGGCGGGCTCGAATGCCTGTCCGGGATCCCCGGTTCGGTCGGCGCGACACCGATCCAGAACGTCGGCGCGTACGGCTGCGAGGTCGCCGAGTCCCTGGTCTCGGTCGACCTCTACGACCGCGCGAGCCGCGAGATCCGCACGCTGACCGCCGAAGAACTCGGCTTCGGCTACCGCACGTCGATCCTGAAGGGGACCGACGCGGGCGTCGTGCTCACCGTGCGCTTCAAGGTCACCGAAGACGGCCTCTCCGCCCCGATCCGCTACGCCGAACTCGCCCGCACGCTGGGTGTCGAGATCGGTGACCGGGTCCCGGCGGCCGAAGCGCGCGAAGCCGTCCTCGGCCTGCGTCGCGGCAAGGGCATGGTCCTGGACGCCGACGACCACGACACGTGGAGCGCGGGCTCGTTCTTCACCAACCCGATCATCGGGGAAGCACGGCTGGCGAAGGTGCTCGCGGGGATCGTGGACGTCGTCGGCGAGGACGTGCGCGTGCCGCAGTACCCGGCGCCCGGCGGCACGAAGCTGTCCGCCGCGTGGCTGATCGAGCGGGCCGGGTTCGCGAAGGGCCACGAAGGGCCCGGCGGCAGGGTGTCGCTTTCGACGAAGCACACGCTCGCGCTCACGAACCGGGGCAAGGCCTCGACAGAGGACCTACTCGCTTTGGCGCGCGAAGTGCGCGACGGCGTCGAGGCTCGCTTCGGCGTTTCACTGCACCCGGAACCCCTGCTCATCAACTGCGCGCTTTAGCGAACAACCCCAGGCCACCCTCGTGCGTCTATCCCCGTGAGGGGCGCGGGTGACTTCTGTCGCCGCGGGTAACGTCGGAGAGGTTCCCAGCGCTGAGCGGGTAGGGGCTCGCGGGGAGCTAACGGGAGGTACAAGTGATCGAACGGCGCACGGTGTTCAAGGCCGCGCTCGCCGCGGGGGCGGCCATGCTGGCCGCCGCCTGCTCCAGTGGTGAAGGCGGTAACGCCAAGCCGGAAGGCAGCGGCGGTGGAGAGCAGAACGCCGCGCCGGTCGCCAAGATCACCGCCGAACCCGCCGCCGACTCCAAGGACGCCTCCGTGGTGACGCCGGTCGTGGTGAAGGTCGCCGACGGCAAGCTCACCGAGGTCAAGGTCACCGGCGACAGCGGCAAGGACGTCAAGGGCGAACTTTCCCCCGACGGGCTCACCTGGACCAGCACCGAGGTCCTCGGCTACGGCAAGACGTACACCTACGCCGCGAAGGCCACCGGCAGCGACAACAAGACGGCCGAGTTCAAGGGCTCGTTCAGCACGGTCAAACCCGCCAAGGAGGTTCGCGCCACGCTGAACCCGACCGACGACGCCGAGGTCGGCGTCGCGATGCCGATCAGCGTGAAGTTCGCGTCCCCGGTCAAGGACAAGGCGGCCGCCGAAAAGGCGCTCAAGGTGAAGACCGACAAGGACGTCGAGGGGTCCTGGGGCTGGCTGTCGGACACGCAGGTCGACTGGCGGCCCAAGGAGTACTGGCCCGCCAACATCAAGGTCAACGTCGAGGCCAAGCTCTACGGCGTCGCGCTCGGCGGCGGCGCGTACGGCAAGGCGGACGTGACCACCGAGTTCAAGATCGGCCGCAACCAGGTGGTCAAGATCAACACCCCGGACCACGTGATGAAGGTCTACCGGGGCGGCGCGGAATCGGCGAGCTACCCGTGCTCGAACGGGCTCGACTCCGACGTCCAGCGCAACACCCCGAACGGCACGTTCATCGTGATGACGAAGGAGCCGACGGCGCGGTTCGACAACGCGCGCTACGGCTACACCAACGTCAACAAGAAGTGGGCCTGCCGGATCTCGAACAACGGCGAGTACATCCACGAGAACCAGGACAACGCGGCGAACATCGGCAAGGCCAACACCTCGCACGGCTGCGTGAACCTGCTCGACTCGGACGCGAAGAAGTACTTCGACTCGGCCATGATCGGCGATCCGGTCGAGATCACCGGTTCGAAATTGAGCAGCCCGATGAAATCGGACGTCAAGGACTGGTTCTACGACTGGAAGTCTTGGAAGGCCCTTTCGGCGATCAAGTAGCCGGTCGGATATCAAGGACACATGAAGACCGAGGTAGTCGGCTACGGCGGGACCCGCATCGGCTTGTGGGTCGAAGGCGCCGAGAACACCCGTCCGATCGTGTTCGTGCACGGCTGGGCCCAGTCCGCCAAGGCGTGGGCGCCGCAGCTGGCGGATCCCACGCTCAGCGAGCGGTTTCGCCTGGTCGCGATGGATCTGCGCGGGCACGGCGACTCCGAGGTGCCCTCCGCCGGCTACGACGATCCGCGGGTCTGGGCCGAAGATCTCGCCTCGGTCCTCGACTTCGCCGGTGAAGACGCGATCGTCGTCGGCTGGTCCTACGGCGGGCTCGTGATCACCGACTACCTCCGGGTGCACGGCTCATCGAGGCTCGGCGGTGTCGTTTTTGTGGGCGCTATCACAGAAATCGGCAAGAACCGGCCCGGCGGCAAGGTCGGGCCCGCCATGCGCGAGGCCATCCCGGCGGTGCTTTCGGACGATCCGGCGGTCGCGATTCCCGCGTTGGTGCAGTTCAGCGCGCGGATGACCGCCGCCCCGGTGTCCGGCACGCTCACCCAGTCGCTGCTCGGCGCGTGTCTTTCCACCCCGCCCGCGGTGCGCTCCGCGCTGTTCCGGCGCGACATCGGGAGCGAGGACGTACTTCGCGAACTGGACAAACCGGCGCTTATCGTCCATGGTCTCGCGGACGCTGTGATCGATCCGACGTCGGCGGAATACGCGGCGGGGAAGATTCCGGGGGCTGTCGTGCGTTGGCTACCTGAGGTGGGGCATCTGCCGTTCGCCGAAGCGGCGGACGAGTTCGGTGATCTACTGCGCCGGTTCGCCGATCAGTAGGACTCGGGAGTGTTGACCAGGTGACGATCCCTCTGCACGGGTTCGACGCCGCGCCCAGGCGCGTCGCGGTGCTGTCGTTGCACACCTCTCCGCTGGAACAGCCGGGTACCGGCGACGCCGGCGGCATGAACGTCTACGTGAGCCAGACGGCCACCGAGATGGCCCGCCGCGGCGTCGAGGTCGAGGTGTTCACGCGGGCGACGTCCTCGGACCAGCCTCCGGTCGCCGAGCTGGCGCCCGGCGTCCTCGTCCGGCATATCCCGGCGGGCCCGTTCGAGCCGTTGGGACGCGACGAGCTGACCGCGCAGCTGTGCGCGTTCACCGCCGGGGTGCTGCGGGCCGAGGCGTTCCACGAGCCGGGCTACTACGACCTCATCCATTCGCATTACTGGCTTTCCGGCCAGGCGGGCTGGCTCGCCCGCGACCGCTGGGGCGTGCCGCTGGTGCACACCGCGCACACCCTGGCCAAGGTCAAGAACGCCGCGCTCGCCGAGGGCGACACCCCGGAGCCGCGCACCCGCGTGATCGGCGAGGAGCAGGTCGTCGGGGAGGCGGACTGCCTGGTCGCGAACACCCGCGTCGAGGCCCGCGAGCTGGTCGAGCTGTACGACGCCGACCCGCACGCCGTGCACGCCATCCCGCCGGGCGTCGACCTCGACCGGTTCACCCCCGGATCCCGGCCCGCCGCGCGCCGGGCGCTGGGCCTGCCGGAGGACGCGATCGTGCTGGCCTTCGCCGGCCGGATCCAGCCGCTGAAGGCGCCGGACGTCCTTCTGCTGGCCGCGGCCGAAATGCTGCGCGATCGGCCGGAGCTGGCGTCGCGGCTGGTGGTGCTGATCGTCGGCGGCCCGTCCGGGACCGGGCTGGAGCAGCCGCAGGCCCTGCGCGAACTGGCCGTCTCCCTCGGGATCGAGGGGCAGACCCGGTTCATGCCGCCGCAGCCCGGCCAAGCGCTGGTCAACGTCTACCGCGCGGCCGACATCGTCGCGGTCCCGAGCTACAACGAGTCGTTCGGGCTGGTCGCGCTCGAAGCGCAGGCCTGCGGGACACCGGTGATCGCGGCCGAGGTCGGCGGGCTGCCGGTCGCGGTCCCGCACGGGGTTTCCGGGCTGCTCGTGCCTTCGCACGACGCGAAGGACTGGGCAGGCGCGATCGCGAATGTCGCGCTACGGCCCGGCAGGCGTGCCGAACTTTCGGCCAACGCCGTCGTCCACGCGCGGCGCTTCTCCTGGCGCCGTACGACGGACCGACTGCTGGACACGTACGCTCAGGCGACCGGCGCGTTCCGGCGTGCCCTCGAACAGCGCGCGGAGGTGGCGGTTTGACGCTCGACGAGACCTTGCGGTCCTCTTTGGACAATGCGGGCCTGGAATACGAAAGGCGTGGCGAGGGAAGGTACTTCGTCACCTTGCCCGGTACCAAGAAGCTGCAGACCAACTGCTGGCTGGTCGCCGGGGACCACGCCTTCGCCGTCGAAGCCTTCGTCTGCCGCCGTCCCGATGAGTCCCATGAGGACGTTTACCGGTTTCTGTTGCGCCGCAACGCGAAACTGTACGGCGTGCACTACACCGTGGACGCGATGGGCGACATCTACCTGGTCGGCCGGTTCGGTCTGGACACGGTCACCGAGTCCGAGTTGGACAAGATCCTCGGGCAGGTGCTGGAAGCCGCCGACGGCGATTTCAACACGTTGCTGGAGCTCGGCTTCGCGGAATCGATCAAACGCGAGTGGGATTGGCGCGTTTCCCGCGGCGAATCGCTGGCGAACCTGCAGGCGTTCAAGCATCTCGTCGAACCTTCGAACGGACACGAACCCGGAGCCTTGACCGACTCGTGACCCGAATGGTGCAACGGGCCTGAGCCCGGCTCCGTCTCTTTCCGCGACACTGGAGGGAGACGGTCTTGATGCGCAAGCGAATGAGATGGGTCGCCGCCGCCGGCATCGTGCTGGCACTGGCGGGCTGTTCGGCGAACGATTCCGGCGGCAGCAGCGAATCCGCCGGGATGCCGATGTCGGCCGACACCAAGCAGGCCGTGCCGAACCAAGGCCCGGCGAACAAAGAGGGCACCGACAGCAAGGCGGGTTCGGGGAAGGCCCCGGCGCCGGCGGGGCAGCCGGGGATCACCGACCGCAAGCTGGTGCGCACGGCGAGCCTGGAGCTCACCGCGCCGAACGTCGCCGACGTGATCTCGCAGGTACGCGTCATCACCCAGGGCGCCGCCGGCTACACGGGGCAGGAGAGCACCCAGGAGAAGCGGGCGTCGGTCAACGTCATCGTGCCTGCCGAACGCCTCGACGGCGTGCTGGACCAGCTGGGGAAGCTCGGGAAGCAGATCAAACGCGAGGTCACCGCGACGGACGTGACCGAGCAGATGGTCGACGTCGATTCGCGGCTGGCCACCCAGCGGGCCAGCGTCGAGCGCATCCGCGCGCTGCTCGCGAGGGCGACGTCGGTATCGGAGATCGCGTCGGTCGAGAGTGAGCTGACGAGCCGTGAGGCCGAGCTCGAGTCGCTTCAGAAGCGGCGTGAAAGCCTGGCCGGAAGTGTCGCCATGTCGACCATCTCCCTGCAGGTGAAGGCGGAGACCGTCGCGGCGGCGGAGGAATCCCGCAGCGGGTTCCTCGGCGGGCTGGCCGACGGCTGGGACGCCTTCCTGACCTTCGGCGGCGGCCTGCTGACCGTGCTCGGCGCGATGGCGCCGTTCGTGCTGGTCTTCGGTGTCCCCGCGGCGGCGCTGGTGTGGTGGCTGCGCAAGCGGCGGCGTCCGGCCGAGCCCGCGATGGCGACCGCCTCGGATCTGCCGTCCGCGCCTCCGCTGGACTGAGAGCCGACCAGGCGCCGGTGCCCGGTGCCGGCGAGGTCACGCGACTGAACGGACGACACGCGTGATCCGGCGGACGACACGATCGCGGCCGGAGTGTCGTCCGCTCAATCACGCGTGTCGTCCATCCCAGCACGCGTGTCGTCCGTTCAGTCACACGAGACCGCCGCCCGGCACCGGCCGGGGATACCTGTCACGAACGAGGCTCCCCGAAGATGAACAGGCGGGACGGCTCGAGGGAGGGGGGAGTCGCGATCTCGAGCCGCCCCGCTGAAGTTCCCGCCAAGGTGGACCCGGTGACGAGGGGGATGCCAACGGGGCCGGCGGGCGCCGCGACTCGGCAGGGGGGAGACGAGTCGCGGTCGTCACCCGCGTCGAACCGGGGAGTGCGTGGAATCCGGCCGCGCGGGACGTAGTCAACCTGTCAGATCTCCACCTGTAATCACAAGACTACCGGTTACTCCGTTCGAGTGAACTTGAAAAACGGGGATAACGGAGTGCAGCCTGATTTCCGGGGATCGGGACTTGTTGGCACCCCGTCTTCTGGACGGGTGAAGGTGTTACTCGCGGGTAACGCACTCTCCGTAGAAACAAACCGAAGCGCGGCCCTCTGACCGGCGCTTCCGCTCACTCTGGCAGGCTGAACCCCATGGCTGAGCTTGGGACTCTGGTGCTGCTGCGTCACGGGCAGAGCACGTGGAACGCCGAAAACCTGTTCACCGGCTGGGTGGACGTGCCGCTGTCCGAGCAGGGCGAGCAGGAGGCGCGCAAGGGCGGGCAGCTCCTCGCGGAATCCGGCCTGCTGCCGGACGTCGTGCACACGTCGCTGATGCGCCGGGCGATCTCGACCGCCAACCTGGCGCTCGACGCCGCCGACCGGCACTGGATTCCGGTGAAGCGCGACTGGCGCCTCAACGAGCGGCACTACGGCGCGCTCCAGGGCAAGAACAAGAAGCAGACCCTGGACGAGTTCGGCGAGGAGCAGTTCATGCTCTGGCGCCGCTCCTACGACACCCCGCCGCCCCCGATCGACCCGGCCGACGAGTTCAGCCAGGTGGGCGACGCGCGCTACGCCGACCTCGGTGACGCCGCCCCGCTGACCGAATGCCTCAAGGACGTCGTCGCGCGGCTGCTGCCGTACTGGGAGTCCGAGATCGTGCCCGACCTGCGCGCGGGCAAGACCGTGCTGGTCGCCGCGCACGGCAACTCGCTGCGCGCGCTGGTGAAGCACCTCGACGGCATCTCCGACGACGCGATCGCCGGGCTCAACATCCCGACCGGCATCCCGCTGCGGTACGACCTCACCGAAGACCTCAAGCCGGTCACCGCCGGCGGGACCTACCTGGACCCGGAGGCCGCCAAGGAAGCCGCGGCCGCCGTGGCGAACCAGGGCCGCTAGACCCACGCAATTCGTCCTCTGAACGCGGTAGTTCGCTCTCGAACCACCGCATTCAGAGGACGAAATGCGTTCAGGGGAGGGGTTGGACCGACTCGACCCCCGCGGCCTTCCACCCCTCGGGCAGCCGCTGGAGCCGCAGGACGATCGGCAGGTACCGCTTCGTCGCCTGCCCGGCCGCGTCCTTGACGTCCGTCGTCGCGAAGAGCAGCACACTCGCCTTGTCGTCCACGACCTCCATGACCGCGGCGGCCGGATTCGGCGCCAGCGACGCCTTCGAGCCCGCGGACCGGATCTGGTTCAGCCGACCCGCCTTGTCCTGCCGGAACTGGGTCAGCAACTGCCCGGTCGACACGGATTCGTAGCGGGCGTACGTGCCTTCGGGATCGGCCGGGTCCACGCTCAGCAGGGCTTCCGCGGCGCGGAGCGCGCCATCGCGGGCGGAATCCCGCACCCTCGCGAACACCCGGTCGCCGGCGCCCGGTTTCTCCGCCGCGGGCGGCGGCGCCGCCGGATTCACCTCGACCTTGCCGATCCGCCAGCGGTCGCCTTCACGCACGGTCGCGAGCAGCACCGACGCGGTGCCCTTGCTGGTGGCGCCCGCCCTGGAGCTGCTTTGGTCGAGCACCGTCAGCACCCGCGCCTTGTCCGGCGTCTCCTCGACCGCGGCCGAGACGATCACCTTCGTCACGAGTTTGATCGGTTCCGCCGATTTCCGGACTTCGGTGAACAGCCTCGCCACCTCGTCGCGCGCGCTCGGCGTCAAGTTGTCGGCGAGCGCCTTTTCGTAGGCGGGCACGGCGGTGCTGTCGTAGGAGAACACCGCTTCGGTGGCCGTCTTCACCGCCGTGAGCACGGCGGCCGTCCGCGCCGGGTCGACCAGCGCGAGATTCGAGGGCGGGGTTTCCGGCTCGGGCCGGGCGGTGCCGGAGACCGTGGCGGTGCAGCCCGCGAGCGCGAGCAGCAAGGCGAGCCCCGTCCAGCGTTTCACAGCAGCCCGAGTTCGCGCGCCCGCGCGTCGACCTGGAGCCGCGATGTCACGCCGAGCGCGACCAGCAGTTCCGAGACGCGGCGCTGATAGGTGCGTACGCCCATGCCGAGGCTCTTCGCGGCCTTCTCGTCCTTGCAGCCGGTGGTCAGGAACTCGAGGATCTGCGGTGCCTCCATCCGGATGTCGGCGAACCGCGCGTCGAACGTCTCCAGGGTGGTGGACGCCAGCCAGGCGGTTTCGAACAGCGACAGGATGCCCTGCACCAGCTCGGGGCGCGAGATGACGCTGTAGGAGCGCACCGCCTTGCCCTCGTCGCCCGCCATGATCGCGACCCGCTCGTCGAGCAGGATCGTCTCGTTGATCTCCTCGGTGCCGATCCGGATCTGCGCGCCGAGGCCGGACAGGTGATGCAGGTGTTCAGCGGTCTGCTCGTTCAGCAGGACACCGGGGCGGTACAGCTTGCGGATCCGCTTGTCGCGCACCAGCCGCTCACCCTGCCGGGTGAGCGATGGCCGGGAAAGCGCCCAGGTGTAGAGGTCGTCGGCCGCGCACGCGATGTCGGTCGCCGCGACGAACAGATGAGCCGTCCGGTCGAACAGCTCTTCTTCTCCGCGAATCAGGGAGATGTCACTGACGAGTTCCACGGCGACAGTCTTCCAACATTCCCCCGCAGCCGTGACGGGAACGTCGCTATTCGCCGGTGAGTGGGCAGAACACGGTTCGGAGAGTCACGACGAAAGTCGGAATCCGGGCACGAGTCGGCATCGATGTCCCCGGTTCGGGTGACCCGCCTCACCCGGGAGGTCTCGGCCACGTGAACGAGGCCTGACCTGCAGGCGAACAGGGTGTCCCCAGGTGTCATAGGCATCACGAGTACGCGGCCGGGACTAGGCCAAAAGACTACCCACGCGCTTACGATTCCCCTGTGACCACGCCTGTTGCACTCGCCATGGCCCTCGGCGGACTGATCGTCGGTGTGGTTTTCGGCTTCCTGATCGCGAGGGGCCGCGCCCGCCGCGAAGAGCGGCGACCGACCGGGCCCACCGTGGCCGAACTGCTCGAACGCCTCGTGCGGTCCAGCAACAACGGCGTCGTCGTGCTCAACAAGTTCGGCGACATGGTCCTGCACAACCCGCGTGCCTACGAGCTCGGCCTGGTGAAGGTCAACCAGGCCGATCCGCGGGCCCGCAAGGCCGCCGAGCAGGTGGTCGAGACCGACGAACCGATGGAGATCGACCTCTCCCCGCTGGAGGCGAGGGGGCGCCAGCCCGAGGCCGTCCACGGCGAGGTCCGCCCGCTCGGCGACGGGTTCACCGTGGTCGAGGCCGTCGACCACTCCGAGGCGATCCGTCTCGAAGCGGTCCGGCGGGACTTCGTCGCGAACGTCAGTCACGAACTGAAGACGCCGGTCGGCGCGATCGCGCTGCTCACCGAGGCCGTCCTCGACGCCGCGGAAGACACCGAGGAGGTCCGCCGCTTCGGCGGCAAGATCCTCCGCGAATCGACACGACTCGGCCAGCTCGTCACCGAACTGATCGCGCTGTCGCGGCTCCAGGGCGCCGAGCGGCTGCCCGACCTGAACGTCGTCGAGGTCGACGCCGTCGTCCGCGAGGCGCTCGGCAGGACGACGCTCTCGGCGGAATCCGCCGAGATCACCATCACCACCGACGCGGCCAGCGGGCTCCTCATCGAGGGCGACCGGACGCTGATGGTCACCGCGCTGTCGAACCTGCTGGAGAACGCCGTCGCGTACTCGCAGCCGGGCAGCCCGGTGTCGATCAGCAGGCGGCTGGTCGACGGGAAGGTCGAGATCGCGGTGACCGACCGCGGCATCGGCATCGCCGAGGACGAGCAGCAACGTGTCTTCGAGCGGTTCTACCGCGCGGACAAGGCCCGGTCGCGGGCGACCGGCGGCACCGGGCTGGGGCTGGCGATCGTCAAGCACGTGGCCGCCAACCACGGCGGTTCGGTCGGCCTGTGGAGCCGTCCCGGCACCGGGTCGACCTTCACGCTGCGGATCCCCGCGCACATCCCCGCCGAACCGGCCGCGCCCGCGAAACAGGCTCCGCCGGCGTCCCGGCCGGAGAAGACCCCCGAGCGGACACCCCGTCTCGTGGCAACAGGGCAAGAAAGCCCCGACCATGGAGGAAACCTGTGACGAGGGTTCTCATCGTCGAGGACGAAGAGTCGTTCGCCGACCCGCTCGCGTTCTTGCTCCGCAAAGAGGGCTTCACCGCCGCCGTCGCCGTGACGGGGCAGCAGGCACTCGAGGAGTTCGACCGCAACGGCGCCGACATCGTCCTGCTCGATCTCATGCTCCCCGGGATGAGCGGCACCGACGTCTGCAAGCAGCTCAGGCAGCGTTCCGCCGTACCGGTGATCATGGTGACCGCGCGCGACAGCGAGATCGACAAGGTCGTCGGCCTGGAACTCGGCGCCGACGACTACGTCACCAAGCCGTACTCGGCCCGCGAGCTCATCGCGCGGGTGCGGGCGGTGCTGCGCCGCGGTGGTGAGCCGGGCTCCGAAGGCGATCTGGCGCCACTGGTGCTGGCCGCCGGGCCGGTGCGGATGGACGTCGAGCGGCACGTGGTGACCGTCGACGGCCAGGAGGTCTCCTTGCCGCTCAAGGAGTTCGACCTGCTCGAGTACCTGCTGCGCAACGTGGGCCGCGTGCTCACCCGCGGGCAGCTGATCGACCGGGTGTGGGGCGCGGACTACGTCGGTGACACCAAGACGCTCGACGTCCACGTGAAGCGCCTGCGGTCGAAGATCGAACCGGACCCGGGATCGCCCCGGCACCTGGTCACGGTGCGTGGCCTCGGCTACAAGTTCGAGACGTGAGCTGAAGGGGACTTTCCCCGCATAAGGAGCGGTGAAGGACGCTTTCCTCTCATCGCATGCGGGGAAAGTCCCCTTCAGCCCCCGCCCCTGCGATACAGATCACGGTTACGGTTTCGTGACCTGACGTGGGGGCGGGTACCGTAGACGCTCGTGCGCCTAGGGGTACTCGACGTCGGTTCCAACACCGTCCACCTGCTCGTGGTCGACGCCCACCGTGGCGCCCACCCGACCCCGATGCATTCCGAAAAGGCCGTCCTCCGGCTCGCCGAGCAGATCACCCGTAACGGCGACCTGAGCCGCGCGGGCGCGGACAGCCTCGTGCGCGCGGTCGAGTCGGCGAAGGCGGCCGCGGCGCGGCTCGGCTGCGAAGAGGTCATGGCGTTCGCCACCTCCGCGGTCCGCGAAGCCAAGAACGCTCCGAAGGTGCTGGCGAAGGTCCAGGAGCAGACCGGCGTCGAACTGCAGGTGCTTTCCGGGATCGACGAATCCCGGCTCACCTTCCTCGCCGTCCGCCGCTGGTTCGGCTGGTCGGCGGGAAAGCTGCTGGTGCTCGACATCGGCGGCGGCTCCCTGGAGGTCGCGATGGGCCGCGACGAGGAGCCGGATCTGGCCGAATCGCTGCCATTGGGCGCGGGCCGGACCACGCGGACGAGGTTCCAGCACGACCCGCCCACCCGGTCGGAGCTCATCGCGACTTCGGCGTGGCTCGAAGAACAACTCGCCCCGCTCGCGAAGAAGGTCGCCAAATTGGGTGAACCCGATCGTGTCGTGGCGACGTCGAAGACGTTCCGGTCGCTCGCCCGGCTGACCGGAGCGGCGCCGTCGGCCAGCGGGCCGCATGTGCGCCGTACCCTGACCGACACCGCGTTGCGCCAGCTCATCGCGTTCATCTCCCGGATGACCGCCCATGACCTGGCACAACTCGAGGGGGTCAGCGCGAGCAGGTCGCATCAGCTGGTGGCGGGCGCGCTCGTCGCACAAGCCACCATGCGGGCGCTTTCCCTGGAAGAACTGGAGATCTGTCCGTGGGCGCTGCGAGAAGGTGTCATCCTTCGACGGCTGGACCATTCGAACGGTGCGGACGAGACTGTGGGCGGCAGCGCCCGACTGGACTTAGTCGACGGAGAACGGGCACGGTGAAGAGGTGACGGAAATGCGGATGACGGTGGACAGCGCGCGCGACGCCGCCGATGCACCGTCGCGTGCCGGTTCGCAACGGCTTGAGCGCGCATTGGACAGCACGGTATGACGGACGAGACAGAGAGCGGCCAGCCACAGAAGACCGTGGCGGAGCTGCTCGCGCAGCACGGAGCCCAGCCCGAGGGCGGGCGCCGCAGGCGACGCCGCGCGGCCGACGACGACGAGGCTCCCGAGCCCACTCGCGGACGGCGCGCGCCGTCCGTGAGCGACACCGCGCCCCAGGCGATCATCGACAGGGTGTCCGGCGACACCCCGCCGCCCGCCAACCGTCCGCCGCGCCGCGCGCGCCCGCAAGACTCCGGCGCGCGTCCGCTTCCGCAGCCACAGCAGGACTCCGGATCGCGTCCGCTTCCGCAGCCGCAGCAGGACTCCGCCCCGCTGCCGGTGCCGCCGGACGTCGCGTCCACCCCGACCCGGCAGACGCCGCCGGTGCGCCCGCCGCAGGAGCAGAGCGGCTATCAGCAGCGTCCGCCGCAGCAGTCGGGTCAATTCCTGCGGCCGACCCCGCCGCAGGAGCAGAGCGGCTACCAGCAGCGTCCGCCGCAGCAATCCGGCCAGTTCGTCCGGCCGACTCCGCCGCAGGAGCAGTCCGGTTACCAGCAGCGCCCGCCGGACTCCGAGGGCCTGCCCCCGCGCGGCCGTCCCCGCCCGGAGGAGACCCGCGGCGCTGTGCCGCCGGTCCGCCGCCGTCCCGAGCCGCCGGCCGGACCCCCCTCGTCGGGGCTGTCGGCGAGGCTCGACGGCGGCCTCGGTGGCCCCGATGCCCCGGCCGAAGACGTACAGGACCAGCCGGGTCCGATGGCCAGCGGCGGGTTCGCGACGCCGCCCGCCCAGCCGGCGCGGCGCCGCCGTCCCGCTGCCCGCCCGCCCCAGCCGAAGGCCGAGCCGAGCACCGAACAGTTCGCCGCCGTCAGCGACGAAGCGCCGGCCGCACCCGAGGCGCCAGCCGAGCCGCCGCCTGCCCCGCCCGCCGGCCTCGCCGGCTGGCGCAAGCGCAGGCAGAAGGTGCAGTCCGAGGACACCGAGATCGGCGGGATCCCGCCGGTACCGCCCCCGGTCGCGCCCGTCGAACCGGACGCCGACCCCGAGCCGGACCCGTTCGACGCGGGCCCGCCCACCATGGGCCACCCCGCGCCGATGCCGTTCGTGCCACCGCATTCGCTCGACGACCGCGACCGGCAGGACAACCTCGACGAGTACGAGCGTGAGTTCGCCGACCCGGCGTACCCGGACGGCGGCCCGGACTTCGGCCGCGACGACTACGGCTACCGCGCCGACGACTACGAGGACGACTACGACGACAGCGTCGACGATGTCGTCGAGGACGAGCCCGCGGCGCCCGCCGAGAAGGTTTCGCCGGGGAAGCAGTGGCTGGCGCTGGCCGGTCAGCTCGCCCTCGGTGTCGTCGGCGGCGCCGGTGTCTGGCTGGGCTTCAACTGGCTGTGGGTGAACATCCCCGCCGCCGCGCTGGTCGCCGCGCTGCTGGTGATCGTCGCGCTGGTGTGGATCGTCCGGAAGATCCGCAAGGCGGAAGATCTCCAGACCCTGGTGCTCGCGGTGCTGGTCGGACTGGTGGTGACGGTCTCACCGGCCGCACTCCTGCTGGTGGCGCGTTAGGGGCCTCGGGAAGGATGCCGGAATGGTTCAGCAGATTCCGGTAGGCCTCTCGACGGCGTCCGTCTGGCCGTTGCGGGCGGGCGCGGCGTTCGAGCTGGCCGCCGACCTCGGCTACGACGGTGTCGAGGTGATGGTCTGGGCGGACCCGATCAGTCAGGACGTGTCCGCGCTGCGCCGCTGGTCGCGCCGCACCGGTGTGCCGGTGCTGTCGATCCACTCGCCTTCGCTGCTGATCACCCAGCGCGTGTGGTCGCCGGATCCCGAGGTCCGCCTGCGGATGTCCGTGGACGCGGCACAGGAGCTCGGCGCGCGCACGGTCGTGGTGCATCCGCCGTTCCGGTGGCAGCGCCGCTACGGCGACGCGTTCGGCGACCTCGTCGACGAGCTCGAAGAGGCCGGCGGGATCGAGATCGCGGTCGAGAACATGTTCAAGGTCCGCCCGCCCGGCGGCTCGCGGACGTCCCGAGTGTCGGCGTTCCGGCCGTCGATCGACCCTACGGACGTAGGGTTTCGCCACTACACGCTCGACCTGTCCCATACAGCGGCAGCCGGGATGGACGCCCTCGCCCTCGCCGAGCGCATGGGTTCCGGGCTCGCGCACGTCCATCTGGCGGACGGCACTGGCCTGCCGAAGGACGAGCACCTGGTGCCCGGACGCGGGATCGAACCCTGCGCCGAACTGCTCGAAAAGCTCGTGAACAGCGAGTTCTCCGGACAGGTCGTGCTGGAGATCAACACCCGGCGGTCGCCGAGCGCGGCGCGGCGGTCGCGGGACCTCGCGGAGTCACTCCTGTTCGCGAGGCTTCACCTCGGTCAGTGACAAAGATCGTCTCCGGGTGCGGAGATTCATTCCTCACTGCGCTCGAGGCGCTGGTACACGTAAAGTTCCGACCGTGAACCAGCTGGGCTTGTTGATCTCCCGAACCCCGATGGATCGGCTCGTGGCCTGGGTCAGTGCTCGGTGAGCGCGGCCGACGAAACGAGCACCTCCTTCGACGCGGCGTGCGCGACGAGATCACTGGGTGACGGCACTTTCACGGCGGTCCTCCGGACCGAATGGTCGATCGGTGGACACCCCCACGGCGGCTTCCTGATGGCGTTGATGGCCAGGGCCGCTCTCGCCTTCCTTCACGAACGCGGTGAGCCGCCGTCCGAGCCGCTCGCGATCAGCGCGGAGTTCCTGCACCCGCCGGCGGTGGGTCCGGTGCTGCTGCGCATGGACGTCCGGAAGGTCGGAAGGCGCGCCTCGGTCGTCGCGGTCACGCTGGAGCAGCGGGGCCGCAGTTGCGTCGAGGCCAGGGTGACCACCGGGCGGCTGCCGATGCGGCGTCCGGAGTGGACCGACGTCCCCGCCATGCCCGCGGAGCCGCCACCCGGCGCGGTACCCATGACCGGGGAGACCTCCGAAGGCCTGTTCAACCTCGCGAAGGGCTGCGAAGTCCGGCTCGATCCCGCGAGCGTCGGCTACCTGCACGGCCGGATCGGGGACCCGCCGAGGATCCGGCTGTGGGTCCGGCCGAGGCACGGTCTCGCGGATCCGTTCTTCGCCCTGTTCGCGAGCGACGTGAACCCGCCGGTGGTCTACAACCTCGGCCGGGTCGGCTGGGCGCCGACCGTGCAGCTGACCGCGTTGCTGCGCACGCGGCCGGCGCCGGGCTGGCTGCGGGTGCTGGTCCAGAGCCAGTCGGTGCACGAGGCCTGGTTCGACTCGGACGCGCTCGTGCTCGACTCGCAGGGCAGGCTCGTCTGTCAGGCGCGGCAGCTGGCGCTTGCCCCGACGCCGGGCGGCTGACCGCGGTTTGGCACGCTGAACGACATGAGTGTGATCGCGGTTCTGGGTGCCGGGAAGATCGGGGAGGCCCTGCTCTCGGGCCTGCTGCACGGCGGGCACAGCCCGGACGACCTGCTGTTCACCGAGCGGTACCCGGCGCGCGCGGCCGAGCTGACCGAGCGCTACGGGGTGCACGGGGTCACCGTCGCCGAAGCGGCGCGCCGGGCCGACGTGCTGGTCGTCGCGGTCAAACCGCAGGACATCGAACCGGTGCTGGACGAGCTCGCGCCGCTGCTCGGCGCGGAGTCGCTGGTGGTCTCGCTGTGTGCGGGCCTCCCGACCGCCCTGTACGAGCGCAGGCTGGCCGACGGCGTCCCCGTGGTGCGAGTCATGCCGAACACCCCGATGCTCGTGGGAGAGGCGATGAGCGCGGTCTCGGCGGGCGCGCACGCGAACGCCGAGCACATCGCGGTGGTGAAGGACCTGCTGTCGCACGTCGGGCAGGTCGTCGAGGTGCCCGAGTCGCAGCAGGACGCCGTCACGGCGCTGTCCGGTTCCGGGCCCGCGTACTTCTTCTACCTGGTCGAGGCCATGATCGACGCCGGCATCCTGCTCGGCCTGCCCCGCGCGCTCGCCGGGCAGCTGATCATCCAGTCGGCGGTCGGGGCGGCGAAGATGCTCGCCGAGTCCGACGAACACCCGGTGCTGCTGCGCGAAGCCGTCACTTCGCCCGCCGGGACGACCATCAACGCCATCCGCGAGCTGGAGAAGCACGGCGTCCGCGCGGCGCTGCTGGCCGCCATCGAGGCCGCGAAGGACCGCTCGACCGAGCTGGGCGCCGCCCACGAACCCCGCAGTTAGTCCTCTGGATGCGGTAGTTCTTCGTCTGACTACCGCGTCCAGAGGACCAAATGCGTAGTCGTACGGGCCCATCTCGGTGACTCGCGTCGCTTTAGCCACACGTGTCCCGCTACTCTCAGGAGAGCACGTGCGTGTCGATACCACAGGTGGGGAAGCCTCGTGGCGCGACACGTGTCGAAGGACACGGTGAATCATGCCGCCGAACAAGAAAGACGATCTGCCCTCCGTGGGCCAGGTCCAGTTTCTGACGGTCGCCGAGGTGGCCACGCTGATGCGGGTCTCCAAGATGACCGTCTACCGCCTCGTTCACTCGGGCGAGTTGCCCGCGGTGCGCGTCGGGAAGTCGTTCAGAGTGCCCGAAAAGGCCGTCCACGAATATCTGCAGGGCGCGTACTTCGACGTGGGCTGAGGCCCGCTTCGCGGGGTACGACGTGCCCGCCCGAGGGCGTCTTCCGGGGCGCGAGTACCCTGGAAGACCGCTCGTGCCTGTGCGCTCCACCCGTTGGACGCTGCGCCGGGCAGCGTGACCGACGACGAAGGAAGGAGCGCTCACGATGGGCTCTGTGATCAAGAAGCGCCGTAAGCGCATGTCGAAGAAGAAGCACCGCAAGTTGCTGCGCCGGACGCGCGTTCAGCGTAGGAAGGCCGGCAAGTAAGACACAGCCGGTGAGTGGCCCGTCCAGTTTCTGGACGGGCCATTCCCATTCGGTGGGCGTTTTCCGCCCATTCGAGTGAGACGTGCATCCCCTCTGCGAGCGGCTGGTTAATAGCATGTAAGCGCTGCCTCGACTACCCCTAATGAGCGGTAACATCTCAAGGGCAGCCGCGCGATGCTTCCCATGAGTGCAGGTACGCGCACACTCGGTGGATCGACCAGTGCTCAAGGTCATCAGGACCCCGTGATCGAGTCCGAGAACCGCCCAAAGCCGCAGGGAGTCCTATGCCGTCGAACATCGTGCTCGTCACCGGGGTCGGGGGAGACCTTGGCGGGAAGCTGCTCGCCAGACTCGGCAACAATCCGGAGTTCGAGCGGGTGATCGGCGTCGACACCACGCCGCCGCGGAAGTCGGTCCTGCAGCGGATGGGGCACGCCGAATACGTCCGTGCCGACATCCGCAACCCGCTGATCGCCAAGGTGATCAGCACGGCAAAGGTCGACACCGTGGTGCACGCGTCGTGCACCGCGCATCCGGCGGGCCCCGCTCGCCGGACGGCGATCAAAGAGGTCAACGTCATCGGCACGATGCGGCTGCTGGCCGCCTGCCAGCGCTCGCCGCTCGTGCGCAAGCTCGTGGTGAAGTCGACGGCCGCCGTCTACGGCGCCGGCGCGCGCTCGCAGGCCGTCTTCACCGAGGAATCCGAACTCGTCCCCACCTCGACCAGCGGTTACGCGAAGGACGCCGTCGAGATGGAGGGATACGTCCGCGGGCTCCTGCGCCGCCGTCCCGACATCACGACGACACTGTTCCGGTTCGCCAACATCATCAGCCCCGAGATCGACACCGTGCTCTCGCGCTACTTCGCGCTGCCGTTCGTCCCGACCGTCTTCGGTTACGACGCGCGCCTCCAGCTGCTCCACGCTTCGGACGCGCTGTCGGTGTTCGAGCAGGCGACCCTCAACGACAAGCCGGGCGTGTTCAACGTCGGTTCGGACGGGGTGCTCACGCTCTCGCAGGCGATCCGGCGAGCAGGCCGGGTCGAGCTGCCGATGCCCAGCGGTGTCGTGCCGTCGGTCGGCAAGGTGCTCCGCGGAGCCCGCGTGGTCGACTTCTCCGCCGACCAGGTGCGGCTGCTGAACTTCGGCCGCGTCGTGGACATCACGAAGCTCAAGAAGGATTTCGGCTACACCCCGCGCTGGACGACGCGGGAAGCGTTCGACGACTACATCTCCGGCCGCGGGCTCCGTCCCGTGGTGGACGGCGGCAAGCTGGCCGGATTCGCGAGCAAGGTGCTCGTGGCCGCGGCGACCGGACAGGCGGCGCGCCGGTGAGCAGGCCACACGAGAACGACCCCGAAAACTCTCACGAAGGCGAGGCGGAAAACGTGAGCGGCGCTGAAGCGCAGGTCATCCCGTTGCACGGCCCCGGCAGAGAGAAGCCGGACCCGGCCGTCCAAGCGGAACGGGATCTTCGCGAGTCGGAAGAAGCTCAAGAACATCTGGAGCGGGAGCGCCGGGCGGACGCGCCCGTCGTCGAGTTCCCCGTGGCGGCGCGCGTCGCGCCCGCCAGGACCGGTCCGGCCGACGCGGATCTCCTCCCGGCCTCGCTCAGGACGGCGCTGGGCTTCCTGCGTGACCGGTTGACCGGTGACTACACCGTCGACGAGTTCGGCTTCGACGCCGAGCTCACCGAGACCCTGCTGCTGCCGCCGCTGCGCGCGCTGTACGAGAAGTGGTTCCGCGTCGACACCTTCGGCGTCGAGAACCTGCCCGCCGACGGCGGCGCGCTGCTGGTGTCGAACCACTCCGGCACGTTGCCGCTCGACGCGCTGATGACCGCGGTCGCCGTGCACGACCACGTCCCCGGCGGCAGGCATCTGCGCGGCCTCGGCGCGGATCTGGTGTTCCAGCTGCCGCTGGTCGGCTCCTTCGCCCGCAAGTCCGGGCAGACACTCGCCTGCACCGCCGACGCGGAACGCTTGCTGCGCAAGGGAGAACTCGTCGGCGTCTGGCCGGAGGGGTTCAAGGGGATCGGGAAACCGTTCTCGTCGCGGTACAAACTGCAGCGGTTCGGCCGCGGTGGTTTCGTTTCGGCCGCGCTGCGGACCGGCGTGCCGATCATCCCCGTGTCGGTCATCGGCGCGGAGGAGATCTACCCGAAGATCGGCGACATCAAGCTCCTCGCGCGCGTGCTCGGCCTGCCGTACTTCCCGGTGACGCCGTTCTTCCCGCTGCTCGGCCCGCTCGGCGCGATCCCGCTGCCGACGAAGTGGAGCATCGAGTTCGGCGAGCCCATCCGCACGGACACCTACGACGCGGACGCCGTCGACGACCCGATGCTGGTCTTCACGCTGACCGACCAGGTGCGGGAGTCGATCCAGCAGTCGCTGTACAAACGCCTTTCGCGGCGGAAGAGCGTCTTCAAGGGCTAGAACCGCGTCACTCGCGTGATCAGACCCGTAACTCGCGTGCTTGGGGCCGTAACTCACGAGTTACGGCCCCAATCACGCGAATGACGGCTTCAGACACGCGAGTTTCGGCCTTGAGCACGCGAGTGCCGGGTCGGCGCTTCGCGTTGGGCAAGGTGGCGGGTTGCGAAAGCCCACTTTCGCAACGTCGTCGAAGGCACGGACCGCATCCAGAGGACTAAACGCATGGCTTAGCGCTTCCGGTAGGCCATGCCCGCCGCGACGGCACCGGCCACGGCACCGACGCCGAGCACCGAGGGCACGCCGATCTTCGCGGCCTTGCGCCCGGTCCGGAAGTCACGGATCTCCCAGCCGCGCGCCCGTGCGACGTCGCGAAGGCCGCCATCCGGGTTCACCGCGACCGCGGTCCCGACGACGGACAGCATCGGGACGTCGTTCTGCGAGTCCGAGTACGCCGTGCAGCGCTTGAGATTCAGCCCTTCGCGTGACGCCAGTGCTCGGACGGCGTGGGCTTTCGCCCGGCCGTGGAGCAGGTCGCCGACGAGACGGCCGGTGTAGACGCCGTCCTTGGTCTCCGCGACGGTGCCCAGCGCGCCGGTGAGGCCGAGACGCCGCGAGATGATGGCCGCGAGCTCGATCGGGGTCGCGGTGACGAGCCAGACGCGCTGTCCGGCGTCGAGGTGCATCTGCGCGAGGGCCCTGGTGCCGGACCAGATCTTGTCCGCCATCAGCTCGTCGTAGATCTCTTCGCTGATGTCGGTCAGTTCCTGCACGGTGCGGCCGGCCACAAAGGACAGTGCGCGCTCGCGGTGGGTTTTGATGTCCTCTTTGTTCTCCCGGCCGCCGAGCCGGAATTTCACCTGCTGCCAGACGAATCCGGCCAGATCGGCGGAGGTGAAGAACTTGCGCGCGGCCAGGCCGCGGGCGAAGTAGAAGATCGACGCGCCCATCATCATGGTGTTGTCGACGTCGAAGAACGCGGCCGCCGTCAGGTCCGGCGGTGCGGGCGGCGCGGGCGGTTCGAGCGCTTCGGCGGTCGCGGTCGCCATGGCGGCCTCGGCCGACGCCTCGCCCGCCAGCTCGGCCAGTCGTTCGAGCTCTTGACTCTTATCCTTGCCCCGCCAAACTGACACGCACACCGCCTCCGGAATCCCAGGTGCCTGTGCACAGCGTAGCGAGCGGCCGACCACGCTGTCCCAGGTGTGGTGCCTCCCTCATCGACGGTGAGTCAGCCGATGGTTATCGGCGGTAACCCCGGAATGAGCGGCGGAATCGAAATCAGCGGCGGCTTCGGCGTGGTGGTGCTCGTCGGCAGTGGCGGCAGGTTCGTGGGGCCGGGGACCGGGACCACGGGCGGCGGCGTGCCCCCGGTCGGCGGCGCGATCGGCCCGGTCGGGGCCGCGGTGTCCACGGCGGACGACGGCGGCACCGAGGTCGGCGCCGGTGACCCGGTCGGTGCCGATGACGGCGGCGGGGGAGAAGACGCGGGCGGCAGGACCGCGTGGGGGGAGTCGGGGTCGCGGACGCAGTCGCCGACGGCCGGGACCGCGCCGAGTTCGTCGGAAGAGCCCGTGGTGATCGTGTAGCAGACCAGGCGCGACCCGAGATCCGTCGTGCGCTCCTGGACCTTGTCGAGCAGGACACGGGCAGCGGCGAACTTGTCGCGCGCTTCGGCGGGGGCTTGGTCCACCTGGAGACCGAGCCGGTCGGACTGCTGCCGCGCCCAGGTGCGGAGTTCGGCGAGCCGGGTCTGGCCACCCTGATCGGTGACGAGCGCGGTCAGCCGCGAGACACCGGCGCGCAGGTCCGTCTCGAAATCGGTGAGGCCGGTGAAATAGGCGTCGGTGGGCGCGCCCTGCCGCGTCAGTTCGCCGAGCTCGCCGACACGGTTCGCGGCGAACTCCAGATGCTTCTTCGCCTTCTCCTGCTCGTCGAAGGTGAGCCCGAGCGCGGCCGATTCACCCGCTCGTTTGATGCCGTACAGCGGATCGCCCGGCAACGCGTCCTTGGACAGCAGCAGGGTGACGCCGCCCAGTGCCAGCACGAGCGCGACGGCGGCCGCGGCGAGGTTGGCGACGACGTGACCACGACGCTTCGGCGCGGCTTCGGCCTCGGCGAGCCGTCCGGCGATCTCGTCACGGATCCGTTGCCGTGTCTCCGCGTCGGGGGCGCCGCCGGCGCCCAGCTCACGCAATCCGCCGACCAGGGCGAGTTCGCGCGCGAACTCGTCGTCCTCCGGGTACGCGGTGCCGTCGACAAGGTCGGCGAAGCGGTCACCGTCCGCCCGCTCCCGCGCGAACCATCCCGGCACGCCCACGGCGAAGTCTCCATCTGCTCAGCCCGGTCCTGACACCGGTCTGGCTGAGAAAACGAGCGGGGACGCCCAAGGGTTACGGCAAGGCCCGGTGAGGGACAAATATGGAACCCTAACGCAGTCCTGTGGGCAGAAGTTGTGCCAAACGGCGTACCGCGCGGTGCTGAAGGGCCTTGATGGCACCCTCGTTGCGCTTCATGATCGCCGCGGTCTCGGCGACCGAAAGCCCCTGCATGAACCGCAGCACGATGCATTCGCGCTGATCCTCGCCGAGTTCGGCGACGCACCGCAGGAGTTCGGCGCGGGTGGCGCGGCTGATGGCCTGCTGTTCGGGCCCCGCGACCGCCTGCACGCCGACGTTCCCGATCGGCGCCCCGTTGGGCTCGGCGACCTCGTCGGTGACCACCTCGAGGCGGAACCGGCTCGACTTCACGTGGTCGAGGATGATGTTGCGCGCGATGGTGACGAACCAGGCGCCGACGTCACGCCCCTGGTAGCTCACCGAGGTGATGCGGCGCAGCGCGCGGAGGAACGTCTCGCTGGTGACGTCCTCGGCGAGATCCCGGTCGCCGAGGCGGAACAGCACGTAGCGGTAGACGACGTCGACGTAGCGGTCATAGAGCCGCCCGAACGCGGAGGTGTCGCCGCCTTGCGCGGCGCTGACCAGATCCCAGGCCTCGGCCTTGGCGGCTTCGGCCGCGGCGTCGCTCTCTTCCGCCTTCGCACGGGGCGACGGCGCAGCGGGGAAACCGCTCCGGCGAAGGATGTGGCCCGCCACCATGGAGACGGGATTCGGCGCGGGAAGAGTCACGGTCCACCTCCCGTTCCGGACAGGGAGTACCGGCCCGCATGTCCCACCGCCGCGTGGGCCTGCAAGATCTGCACGTCCGGACTCCCTTTCTCACCATCGAGTGATCAACACCACTCGACGACGCCCAGCAGCATACGTGTAGTTACCGCGAAGTAGGTAGCGGTGCCGGGGTTACGGAACTGCGACGAAAGCGAGTGACACCCATGACGGTGGCCGAGATGACAAACTGACAACGCCGTTCACCGAGGGAAGAGGTTCGCAGTTGAGCGCGGAGCAGGTTGCCGAAGGAAGCGTGCCCACTTTGCTCGCCGAGGCCGCCCGTCAGTGGCCGGGCAAAGCGGCCGTCCAGGAGACCGGCGGCGGGGTCGCGCTGAGCTGGGCGGAACTCGACAACGCCGCCCACGCGCTGGCCCGCGCCCTGCTCGACGCGGGAATCGAGCGCGGCGACCGGGTGGCGTTGCGGCTGCCGACGTCGGCCGCGTTCGCCGTCTCGCTGTTCGGGGTGCTCCGGGCGGGCGCGGTGGCCGTCCCGATCTCGCCGCAGGGGCCGGTGGCGGAGCTGAACGGGTTGCTGGAGCACAGCGGCGCACGGCTCGTCCTCGAACGCGAAGTCACCGAGGAGCTCCCCGATGGAGTGACAAGCCTCTCACCGCCTGTTACCTCGGATGGAGCAGCCGAACCGGTCGACGAGTCCGGCGCCGGTGAGGACATAGCGGTCATCTCGTACACCTCCGGCACGACCGGCCCGCCGCGCGGCGTGATGCTGTCGCACCGGGCGCTGCTGGCGAACCTCGACCAGCTGAGCCGGATCGTCCCCACGCCGCTCGTGCACGGCGACCGCGTGCTCATCACCATCCCGTTGTTCCACGTCTACGGCCTCGGCCCCGGCCTGCTGCAGACCACGGCGGTCGGCGCGACGGCGATCCTGTCCGAACGGTTCCTCGCCGAGCGCACGCTGGCCGACTGCGCCGAATATCGGGTGACGTCGATCGCCGGCGTGCCCGCGATGTACGCCGAATTCGCCGCGATGGACCCCGAGGAGCTCGGGCGGGGCCTGTCCACCGTCCGGCGGATGACGTCGGGCGCGGCGCCGCTGCACCCCAAGATCCTCACCGCGCTCCGCGGCGCCACCGGCCTCGACGTCTACGAGGGCTACGGCCTCACCGAATGCGCGCCCGTGGTCACCACGACGCTGGTCACCGGCTACCCGAAGCCGGGTTCGGTCGGGCGGCCGCTGCCCGGCGTCGAGCTCCGGCTGGTCGACAGCGACGGCGACGCGGAGCCCGTCCCGCTGGACCCGGACGACCTCGGCGACGCCTTCGACGAGGACGGCGGCACCGGTCTGGTGTCGATCCGCGGCGCGAACCTGTTCTCCGGTTACTGGCCCGACGGCTCGCACGGTCCCGACGAGGACGGCTGGTTCCGCACCGGCGACGTCGGCTACCTCGACACCGACGGTGACCTGCACCTGGTGGACCGGGCCAACGACCTGATCATCGTCAACGGTTTCAACGTCTTCCCGCACGAGGTCGAGAACGTGATCTCGATGCTGGACGAGGTCGTCGAGGCGGGCGTCGTCGGTGTGGTCGACGAGCGGACCGGCGAAGCGGTGAAGGCCGTCGTCGTCCCCGCGCCCGGTGCTTCGCTTTCGGAGCAGCAGGTGGTCGAGCACTGCGCGGAGCACCTGGCCGGGTACAAGGTGCCGCACACCGTCGAGTTCGCCGAGTCCTTGCCGCATTCGGCCACCGGGAAGCTGCGCAGGATGCGCCTCAGGTAAGGATGGGACGCATGGCGCACCACGTGACCGTCATGACCCGCACGGGTTGCCACCTGTGCGAGGTCGCGGAACAGGAGATCGAGCGGATCTGCGGCGAACTGGGCGTCGCGTGGTCGGCGGAGGACGTCGACAGCGACCCCGAATGGCGGGCCGAATACGGCGACCGCGTGCCGGTGATCCTGATCGACGACGTCGAGCACGGCTACTGGCGCGTCGAAGAGGACAGGCTCCGGAAGGCGCTGGCGTAACAGTCTCGTAAGGGCGATCGGCCGTCCTCGGGGCGTATCCGTGGCGAAGATGGAGTCGTGGACGAACGCAGGCTCACCTTTTCCCAAGCCGCGCTGACCGGCCTCCTGTCGCTGGTGGCCGCCCTCGGCGTGGGACACCTCGTCGCGGGCTTCGTCGGGTACACGGCCTCGCCGTTCGTCGCCGTCGCGAATTTCGTCATCGACCACAGCCCGCACGCGGTGGTCGCCTGGGCCGAGCAGACCCTGGAGACCTGGGACAAGTTCGTCCTCAAGATCGGTCTCGCCGTGGTGCTGGTGCTGTTCGCGCTGCTCGCCGGGCAGCTCTCGCGCCGCAACCCGCTGCCGGGCCAGGTGATCGTCGGCGTCCTCGGCGCGGCGGGTGTCGCCGCCGTCTTCGTGCGCACCGACCTCGGGCAGATCGCACTGCTGGCGCCGGTGATCGCCACCGTCGTCGCGCTCGTCGTGTTCACCCGGCTGCACACGTTCTTCCGCCCGAAGGTCTTCTTCGACGACCGTGAAGGGGAGGGGCCCGACCGGCGGAAGGTGCTGATCACCGGGGCCTCCGTCGCGGCCGGGGCCGGCGTCGCCGCGCTGACCGGTCAGATCGTCGGGACCAGGAAGAACGCCGAGGAATCGCGGGCCGCCGTCGGCAGGCTCGTCGCGGCGAGGACCGCGCCGCCGATCCCGCCCGACGCGGACTTCGCGAAGCTCGGCACGCCGCCGTACATCACCCCTCCGAAGGATTTCTATCGGATCGACACGGCGCTGGTGGTCCCGCAGGTCCGCACCGAGGACTGGAGCCTGCAGATCCGCGGAATGGTCGATCGCGAAGTCACCTATAGGTATGAAGATCTGCGCTCGCGGCCGCTGATCGAACGCGACGTCACCCTGTGCTGCGTCTCCAACGAGGTCGGCGGCCCGTACATCTCCAACGCCCGCTGGATCGGCATCGACCTGCGTGACCTGCTGAACGAAGCGGGCGTGAAACCCGGTGCCCAGCAGATGTTCGCGACCAGTGTCGACGGCTGGACCTGCGGCACCCCGGTCGAAGCCGCCCTGGACCCGGCACGCGGCGCGATGCTCGCCCTGGGCATGGACGGCGAACCGCTCCCGATCGAGCACGGTTTCCCGGCGCGGATCGTGATCCCCGGCCTCTACGGCTACGTGTCCGCCACGAAATGGGTGACCGAGCTGGAGATCACCACGTGGGCGGAGCGCCAGGCGTACTGGCTCGGCCGCGGCTGGGCCAGGGAGGCGCCGGTGAAGACGCAGTCGCGCATCGACGCGCCCGGCTCGGCGGTGAACGCGGGAAAGGTCGTGGTGTCCGGGGTCGCGTGGGCGCAGCACACCGGTGTCGCGAAGGTCGAGGTCCGGGTCGATCAAGGGCCGTGGCAGGAAGCCGTCCTGTCGGCCGAGACGTCGAAGGACACCTGGCGGATGTGGTGGACCGAGGTCCAGATCGGCCCTGGTCAGCACGAGATCGCCGTCCGGGCGACGGACCGGTCGGGCTACACGCAGACCCCGGAGCGCGCCGGAACGGTCCCGGACGGCGCGACGGGCTGGCACACGGTGTCGGTCAACGCCCGCTAGAGAGACTGACCACAGCACCTACCAGTGACTTTGTGCCTGCGTTCACAAGTGGCTACCGTAGATACGTCGCCTCCGAAAGCGCCCGGCATCGAACCGGACTCAGCGCCGCGGGTCAAGAGCCGATTTCCAGGTTCGGGCGATTCATGTCGTCAGCAGGGACCAGAGGGAGCGGACAAGCGTGGTGTCGCAACGAGGCCGGCGCACCCGGGTGACACCGGACGCCGACAACGCGCCCACCGCGGAGATGCCCGCCGTCGAGGCCACCGCCGAACCGGAAGCGGTCCGCGCGAAGTCGATCCCCGAAGCCGCCGTCGCCCGCCTCGCCGTCTACCTCCGTGTCCTCTCCGGGCTGGCCGAGCAGGGCGCGACGACGATCTCCAGCGAGGAGCTCTCGCAGGCCGCCGGCGTCAACTCCGCGAAACTGCGCAAGGACCTGTCCTACCTCGGCTCCTACGGCACCCGCGGCGTCGGCTACGACGTCCAGGTACTGGTCAGCCAGATCGAGCGGATCCTCGGCCTGACCCGCAAGCACAAGGTCGCCGTGGTCGGCATCGGTAACCTCGGCCACGCGCTGGCCAACTACGGCGGGTTCCCCGGCCGGGGGTTCCCGGTCGAGGCGCTGTTCGACCTCGACCCCGACCTGGTCGGCGTCCCGGTCGGCGGGCTCCCGGTCTCGCATCTCGACGAGATCCCCAAAGTCTGCGCCGAACGGCAGATCTCCATCGGCGTCATCGCCACTCCGCCCACCGCCGCGCAGTCGGTCTGCGACCGGCTCGTCGCAGGTGGCGTGCAGTGCATCCTGAACTTCGCCCCGGTGGTGCTGCAGGTTCCGGCACATATCGAGGTGCGCAAGGTCGATCTCGCGGTCGAACTGCAGATCCTGTCGTTCCACGTCGCTCGCCGCGCCGATCTGGCCGCTAACGGCAACGGCGGAGGAGACGGTGGCCCAGGGGGCGCCGACAATGGCAGCGTGAACGGCCACGGCAACGGAATGGTGGTGCGCTGAAATGAGCGTGTTGGCGGTCGGGCTCTCGCACCGCAGTGCCGAGCTGAGCACCTTGGAACGCGTCGCCGTCCCCGCGACCGACGTGACCAAGGTCCTTCACGAATTGCAGCAGGCCGAGCACGTCAGCGAAGCGATCCTCGTCTCGACCTGCAACCGCATCGAGGTCTACGCCGTCGTCGAGACCTTCCACGGCGGCCTGAACGACGTCTCCGACGTGCTCGCCCGCCAGGCCGGGATGCGGCCCGCGGACCTGTACGACTCGCTGTACGTGCACTACGCGGGCGCCGCGATCGAGCACCTGTTCTCGGTCACCTCGGGGCTGGACTCGATGGTCGTCGGCGAGACGCAGATCCTCGGCCAGATCCGGTCCTCGTACGCCACCGCGCGTGAGGCGGGCACGGTCGGCCGCACGCTGCACGAGCTGATCCAGACCACGCTGCGCGTCGGCAAACGCGTCCACACCGAGACCGGCCTCGACCAGCTGGGCGCGTCGGTGGTCTCCGAGGCGCTGGCCGCCGCGGGCGATATCGCGGGCAAGCACGCGCTGATCGTCGGCGCCGGTTCGATGGGCGCGCTGACCGCGTCCCACCTGCGCAAATCCGGGATCGGCGAGATCACCATCGCCAACCGCACCGAGGCGAGGGCCGCCCGTCTCGCCGCCGCGAGCGTCGAGCAGGGCGTGCCAGCCAAGGCCGTCCAGATGAGCGGTATCGCGGACGCGGTCGCCGA
This sequence comes from Amycolatopsis sp. NPDC057786, assembly GCF_042797905.1. Lineage (NCBI taxonomy): Bacteria > Bacillati > Actinomycetota > Actinomycetes > Pseudonocardiales > Pseudonocardiaceae > Amycolatopsis > Amycolatopsis sp. NPDC057786. Next base: position 227,943 of record NZ_JBHVKW010000001.1, on the reverse strand, counting down.
GGCGGACGTCGTCGTCTGCTGCACCGGCGCGCAGGCCGCCGTCTTCACCGCCGAGCACGTCCCGGCCCGCGCCGGACGCCCGCTGGTCGTCTGCGACCTCGGCCTCCCGCGCGACGTCGACCACGACGTCGCCGAGCTGGCCGACGTCACCGTGGTCGATCTCGAGACCATCCAGCGCCGCATGCGGGAAGCGGGCACCCCGACCACCGAACGGCAGACCGCGAAGGCCACCGGCATCGTGCTCGACGAGGTGCGCGAGTACCTCGCCGGGCAGCGCAGCGCCGAGGTCACCCCGACGGTGACGGCGCTGCGGCGCCGGGCGGCCGAGGTGGTCGACGCCGAACTGCTGCGGCTGGACAACCGCCTGCCGGACCTCGAACCCGGGGTCCGCGAGGAGGTCGGCCGCACGGTCCGCCGCGTGGTCGACAAGCTGCTCCACGCGCCGACGGTGCGGGTCAAGCAGCTGGCCGCCGAGACGGCCGACACCGATTACGCCAACGCGCTGCGCGAGCTGTTCTGCCTCGACCCGCAGGCGCCTGCCGCGGTGGCCAGTCCCACCGCGCCGAAGGGTGCCAGTGGTGAGCGCGGCCCGATCCCGCCCTCGGGAAACGAGCCGTCGCGCGCGTTCCGGCCGGAGGCCCCGGTATCGCGACGGCAGGGCGCCGAGTAATGACACGCGAGTTTCAAGATCAGGAGCGCCCTGGCGGCGCGATCGCGGCCGCGCGCTGCGCCGCGAAAAAGGACAGTGATCATCAGTGAGCAGAGTCATCCGTATCGGGACGCGCGGCAGCAAACTCGCCCTCGCGCAGACCGGCACCATCGCCGACGCCCTGCGCGCCACCGGCGCCGAGGTCGAGCTCGTCACCGTGACGACGCCCGGCGACAAATCGTCCGCGCCGATCCCGACGATCGGGGTCGGCGTCTTCACTTCCGCGCTGCGCGAAGCCTTGCTGCGCGAGGAAGTCGACGTCATCGTGCACTCGTACAAGGACCTGCCGACGAAGCCGGAGCCGGGCATCACGCTCGCCGCCGTGCCGCGCCGCGAGGACCCGCGCGACGCGCTGATCGCCCGTGACGGGCTGACGCTGGGCGAGCTTCCGCCCGGCTCGACCGTCGGCACCGGCTCGCCGCGGCGGACCGCGCAGCTGCGCGCGCTCGGTCTCGGTTTGGAAATCGTGCCGATCCGAGGCAATATCGACACCCGCATGCGCAAGGTGAGCGACGGAGAGCTCGACGCCGTCATCCTGGCGCGTGCCGGACTGGCCAGGATCGGCCGGGCGGAGGAGATCACCGAGACCCTCGACCCGATCCAGATGCTGCCCGCGCCCGCACAGGGCGCGCTGGCGGTGGAGTGCCGGACCGGTGACGTGGACATCGAGCACCTGCTCGGGTCCACAGTGGACGATGAAGGCACCCGTGCCGTGGCGACCGCCGAACGGGCGTTGCTCGCGGCGCTGGAAGCCGGGTGCAGCGCACCGGTCGGAGCGCTGGCGGAGATCGTCGAAGACCTGGACGCCGAAGGGCGGGTCGTCGAGCGGATCTCGTTGCGGGGCACCGCCGCCGTCGAAGGGGACGGGGACGTGGTCGACATGGTGCGCGCTTCCGCGCTCGCCGACAAGCACGAAGCCGATCAGCTCGGCCGGACACTGGCCGCCGAGCTGCTCGACCTGGGGGCCGGCGCGCTGTCCGGCCCCGCCCAGTGAGTCAGAACGTTGAAGGTAGGGCCGCGCTCGACTGCGGCCGCTCAAGAGGAGAACGCACAGATGACCCCCGCGCGTAAGACCACCGGGCGTGTCGCCTTCGTGGGCTCGGGCCCCGGTGACGCCGGTCTGCTGACCGTCCGCGCTCAGGAGCTGCTCGCCAAGGCCGAGGTCGTGGTGACCGACCCGGACGTCCCGGCAGGCGTCCTGGCCTTCGCCGCCGAAGGTGCCGAAGTGCGCCCCGCCGTCGGCGAGGCCACCGAGGTCGCCAAGGACCTGGTGAACGAGGCCAAGGCCGGACGGCTGGTGCTCCGGCTGATCGCCGGTGACCCGCTGACCCAGCCCGCCGTCGTCGCCGAGGTGCAGGCCGTTTCCCGGACCAGCGCCGTGTTCGACATCATCCCGGGCGTCTCGCCCGGCGCGGCCGTGCCGGCGTACGCCGGTGTCGCGCTCGGTGGCACGCACACCGAGGTCGACGTCCGCGGCGACGTCGATTGGGCCGCGCTGGCCGCGACCCCCGGCCCGATCGTGCTGCACGCGACGTCGGCGCACCTGGCCGAGGCCGCGTCCGCGCTGACCGAGCACGGGCTGGCGCCGACCACCCCGGTCGCGGTGACGTCCAACGGCACCATCAACACCCAGCGCACCCTGGACACCACGCTGGCCACCGTCGCGAACGAGGCGGGCGAGCTCGTCGGCCCGCTCATCGTGACCATCGGCCAGGCCGTCGGCCAGCGCTCGAAGCTGTCGTGGTGGGAGTCGCGCGCGCTGTACGGCTGGAAGGTCCTGGTGCCGCGCACCAAGGAGCAGGCCGGTGAGATGGCGGAGCGGCTTCGCGGCCACGGCGCCACCTCGCACGAGGTCCCGACCATCTCGGTCGAGCCGCCGCGCAGCCCCGCCCAGATGGAGCGTTCGGTCAAGGGTCTCGTCGACGGCCGCTACCAGTGGATCGTCTTCACCTCGACCAACGCCGTCCGCGCGGTGTGGGAGAAGTTCGAGGAGTTCGGGCTCGACGCCCGCGCCTTCTCGGGCGTGAAGATCGCCTGTGTCGGCGAATCGACCGCCGCGAAGGTGCGCTCCTTCGGCATCATTCCCGAGCTGATCCCGGAGGGTGAGCAGTCCTCGGAGGGCCTCCTCGCCGAGTTCCCGCCGTACGACGACGTCCTCGACCCGGTCGACCGCGTGCTGCTGCCGCGGGCGGACATCGCCACCGAGACCCTTTCGGCCGGTCTGCGCGAACGCGGCTGGGAGATCGACGACGTGACCGCGTACCGCACGGTGCGCGCCGCGCCGCCGCCCGCCGAGACCCGCGAGATGATCAAGACCGGCGGTTTCGACGCGGTCTGCTTCACCTCGTCCTCGACCGTGCGGAACCTCGTCGGCATCGCCGGCAAGCCGCACACCCGCACGCTGGTCGCGTGCATCGGCCCGAAGACCGCGGAGACCGCCGTGGAGTTCGGGCTGCGGGTCGACGTCCAGCCCGAGAAGGCAGACGTCCCGCACCTGGTCGACGCGCTCGCCGAGCACGCCGCCCGGCTCCGTGCCGAGGGTGCGCTCCCGCCGCCTCGCAAGGCGAAGCGGGCCCGTCGCTCCTGACGGTCTAGTACGTGAAGGCCCCCTTCACTGCGTCTAGCGCAGTGAAGGGGGCCTTCGTTGCGTGGCCGACGTTGCGAAAGCGGCCGGGTTCCACCGCGAGTCGTCCGCCTGATCACGCGTGTCGTCCGTCCAATCACGCGAAATCGCCACCGTGCACCCGCTGTAGGTACTCAAGACGCGAGCCCCGCCACCCTTGGCGCCAGACGCAGTGATGGGGCCGTCAAGTACGTGTGCTGCTTAGTGAAAGTTCGCCATGTGCGTAGCGGCCGGTCATAGCTCGGGATTCCGACAAGCACCGGGGAGTGATCATGAAATCTCTCGTTCTGGCCGTTGCCGCCGCGGGTGCTGTAGCCCTGGTTTCCAGGACTCACGGACTTCGGTGATCGCCACTCACGAGAAGAACTTCACGACCTCCGTGTACGCCAGGTACGCGAACATCGCCAGGCACACGCCCAGCAGCCCGTTCGACAGCCACCGCGAACGCCCTTCCCGAGGCACCCGAGAGGTGTTCAGCAGCACCAGCAGGGTCGCCGCCAGGAACGGCATGAACAACGCGCCGAGCACGCCGTAGATCACGGTGAGCTGGAAGGGCTGGTCCAGGAACAACAACGCCATCGGCGGGAAGGTCAGCCACAGCACGTATCCCCGGTACGCGGGGCTGCGCTCACCGGCCTTCTTTTCATACGTCTCAACGCTTTCCGTCGCGTCCTTGGGCAGCCGCAGAATCCGCCACCAGTCCGCGAAGAGCAGGCTCACGCCGTGCCAGACGCCGATCACCGACGTGAACGAAACGGCGAAGAAGCCGATGAGGAACGGGATCCGTGCCCAGTGCCCGTAGTCCTCGGCGAGGGTGTCGCCGAGGAAGAGCAGGCCCTTGTCGCCCGAGATGATCTTCTGGCCCATCAGCAGTTCCGCGCCGACGATCAGCATGGCGATCACGAAGATCCCGGTCATGATGTAGCCGACGGCGTTGTCGGTGCGCATCATCGGGAGCCACTTCGACGAACGCCAGCCCTTCGCGAGCGTCCAGTAGCCGTACGCCGCCATGGTGATCGTGCCGCCGACGCCGCCGACCAGGCCGAGGACGTAGACGAGCGAGCCGTCGGGCAGGCTCGGGACGGCGCCCTTGAACAGTTCGGCGAAGTTCGGCACGACGAGGATCGCGGTCCCGACCACGGTCACGAACATGACACCGACGAGAACGGTCATCAGTTTCTCGATGATCGCGTAGCGCCCGAACCACACCAGCGCGAAGCCGAGCAGGCCGCAGATAATCGCCCAGTACCGCACCGAAAGCGCGGGGAAGAGCGCGTTCAGCGGCAGACCCGACGCGGACATCGCGGTCGCGCCGTAGACGAAGCCCCAGATCACCGCGTAGATCCCGAAGTAGATCAGCGCCCAGATCCCGAGCGTCCGCCAGCCGGACAGGATCGTCCGGCCCGAGTTCAGATGCCAGCGGCCGACGGCTTCGGCCAGCGCGAGTTTGAAGATCGTGCCGACGAGCACCGCCCACAGCAGCGTGTACCCGAAGCGCGATCCGGCCACCATCGTCGCGACGAGGTCGCCCGCGCCGACCCCGGTCGCCGCGGCCATGATCCCTGGCCCGACCTGGCGCAGCCTTGCGCGCCAGCCGACGGGCGGTTCTTCCAGTTGGTCGGTCACCGTTGAGCTCGACATGAAGGGGAAGGTAACCCACGTCACACCGCGTAGGAATCGGACAAAGTCGACTCTTTACCGTTCCTTAGGAAAGGTTCGGCCACCTGGCCCTCCCCGAGCCGTTCACCGCCCCTCAAGTGAGCGGGAGTACCGTCGTAGGGGTGTTCCCCGAACATCGTCCCCGCAGGCTCCGTACCACTCCGGCGATGCGCAGGCTGGTCGGTGAGACGACGCTGCGCCCACGCCAGCTGATCCTCCCGATGTTCGTGGCCGAGGGCGCCGACGCGCCCCGCCCGATCTCCAGCATGCCCGGCGTCGTCCAGCACACCCGTGACACGCTGCGCAAAGCCGCCGTCGACGCGGTCAACGCCGGTGTCGGCGGCCTGATGCTGTTCGGCATCCCGAAGACGCGCGACGCCGAGGGCTCCGGCGCGATCGACCCGGACGGCATCCTCAACGTCGCCCTGCGCGACCTGAGGTCCGAACTCGGCGACGCGACGGTCCTGATGGCGGACACGTGTCTCGACGAGTTCACCGACCACGGCCACTGCGGCGTCCTCGACGCCGACGGCGGTGTCGACAACGACGCGACCCTGCGTGTGTACGCGGAAATGGGTCTGGCACAGGCGGAAGCGGGGGCGCATCTGCTCGGCCCCAGCGGCATGATGGACGGCCAGGTCGGCGTCATCCGCGCCGCGCTCGACCGCGCCGGGCGTACCGACACCGGCATCCTCGCGTACTCGGCGAAGTTCGCCAGCGCCTTCTACGGCCCCTTCCGCGAGGCCGTCGATTCGCAGCTGAAGGGCGACCGGAAGACGTACCAGCAGGATCCGGGCAACGTGCGCGAGGCGCTGCGCGAGATCGAGCTGGACATCGCCGAGGGCGCCGACATGATCATGGTCAAGCCGGCGCTGTCCTATCTGGACGTCATCCGGGCCGCCGCCGAGGCGTCGACGGTTCCCGTCGCGGCGTACAACATCTCGGGGGAGTACGCGATGGTGGAGGCCGCCGCGGCGAACGGCTGGCTCGACCGCGAACGCACGATCCTCGAGGTACTGACGTCGATCCGCCGCGCGGGCGCGGACATGATCCTGACCTACTGGGCCGCCGAAGCCGCTGCTTGGCTGGACTAGGCGATGTCTCTCGAAGCGCGCTTTCGGATTTCCGTGGCCGGGCCGCGGCCGATTACTCACCCGGCCTTGTCGGCGGCCCGCCTCCGCGAACCCGAGGCCTCCGGTCGAACAGAAACGTTGAGGCACCCTCTAGGCTGCCCAGCGTGAGCGACAGCAGAGCCGACGAAACGGACGACGAGCGCCGCAAGCGGGGGATGTCACCGGATCCGATCCTGCCCGGCCAGAAGCCGCCGAAGATCACGGTGCCGAAACCGGTCGCCATCTCGTTCTGGCTGTGGATCCTCGCCGGTGTCGTCCTGGTGGCCGGGCAGATCGCCCTGCTGGTGCTGAAGGACGAACTGACCGAAGGCATCCTCAAGCAGATCAGGGAGAACCCGGTCCCCGGCCAGCCCGCCGACCCGGTGCAAGTCGCTTCCGGCGTGAACACCCTGCTGTGGATGCTGTTCGGCGGCGCGCTCACCTTCGCGGTCCTGTTCGCGCTGTTCGCGTACAAGGCCCGTGAGGGAACGCGGTCGGCAAGGACGGTCCTCACCGTGGGCGCGGTCTTCCTGGTCCTGGTGGAACTGCTGATCCTGCGCGGTTCGCTCAACGTGTTCCTGCTGGTGTCCACCCTGCTGGTGGCGATCGCGCTGGTGCTCATGTACCTGCCCAGCGTCGCCGACCATTTCCCGAAGGTCGGGCGCACGCTGCCATGACCGCCGAGCCGTCCCTCTACGACGAACCCGGCGTCGGCTGGACGGCTTTGCTGTGGGCGCCGCTGTTCGCCCTCGCCGGGCTGCTCGCGGAGCTGGCGACGGGCGGCCCGGTCCACTGGCTCGCCTGGATCCTGGTCGCGGCAGGGCTGGTGGCGATCACCGTGCCCTGGGTGTACGCGCGCCGCCGGTACCTCTCGCTCGAAGTCACCGCGGACGGCTACCGCCAAGGCCGGGAAACGCTTGAGGCGGCCCGGATCGCCGAGGTGCTCGAAGACGAGGCCCCGGTCGGCTCGCGGGTCCTCGGTGGCGGCTGGACGATCCCCAAGAAGTACGGCGAAGTCGGGTTGAAACTCGACGACGGTGTCTTCGTGCGCGCCTGGGCCAAGGACCCGGACGCGCTCCGCGAGGCTCTCGGGGATTTGGTGCGTGCCCGCACCACAGAGTCATGAGAAACTGCTCACCGTGATCGACCTTCCCCAGCCGACCGGCGCCGATCTCTGGCCACCGGAGGACTCCCGGCGTGACGCCCGGCTGCACAAACCCCTGCGCGCCGTGGTGGGGGCGGTCGAACTGATCCTCGCCGCGCTCGCGGTGTGGGGTTCCTTCGCGTGCTGGAAGGCCGGTGTCGTCCCGGTCGTGATCACCTACGGCGAGACGACGACGCTCGAATCGCAGCGTTACTTCGGTGGCCCGCTCGCCGGTGCCATCGGGCTGGGCGTGCTGGCCGCGATCCTGGTGGTGGACGCGATCCGCCAGTTCCTGCTCGCCGTCCGGGCCAAGGGCCGCAAACCCAAGGAACCGAAGCTCAGTTGAGCCAGACGACCGCGGCGTTGACCGCGGTCGAGAACAGCAGCCACAGCAGATACGGCACGAGCAGCCAGGCCGCGAGTTTCGACCGGCGGCCGAACTCCGCCATCGTGATGGGCACGACGAAGTCGAGCACGACGACGTCGGCCAGCGCGAGGACGTGCGCTCCGCCGGCGAAGAACAGCGGCGTCCACAGCAGAGTCAGCAGCAGGCAGACGCCGTAGAAGGCGAAGCCGCGCGTTTCGCCGTCGGTGCGCCAGTAGAACCAGCCCGCGAAGGCGACCAGGAGCAGCAGGACCGACCACATCGGGCCGTAGAGCCAGCCCGGCGGCGCCCACGACGGACGGACCAGCGCGTTGTGCGTGTCGGTGCGGGTGGCGACCGCCAGCCCGGCCACGATGCCCACGATCGCCGCCATGGCGATGAATCCGGCCAAGGCCTGCCAGCGCAGGCGACGGTGGTGGGTCGGTGGTGACGGCACCGTGGACACGTGGATTCCTCCGCGAGGGTTTCGACGGGAGTGCTCTCACCCTAGTGGGCCTGGTCACGCCGTGCCCGGAACCGCGAGGACTCGGCGGCGGGTGTCATCCGTGATTTGCGAGACTGGGGAAGTGACTACCGGAGTCGATCAGTCCAAGGCATGGTTCGAGCGAGCGAAGGCCGTGGTCCCGGGCGGGGTGAACTCCCCGGTGCGGGCCTTCAACTCCGTCGGCGGCACCCCGCGGTTCATGGTGCGCGGCGAGGGTCCGTACCTCTGGGACGCCGACGGCAACCGCTACGTCGATCTGGTCTCGTCGTGGGGCCCGATGATCCTCGGACACGCGCATCCGGACGTCGTCTCCGCCGCGCGCGAGGCCGCTGTCGACGGGCTGTCTTTCGGCACCCCGACGCGTGGCGAGGTCGAACTCGCCGAGGAGATCATCGGCCGCGTCGAGCCGGTGGAGCAGGTGCGCCTGGTCAACTCCGGCACCGAGGCGACGATGAGCGCGATCCGGCTGGCCAGGGGGTTCACCGGCCGGGCGAAGATCATCAAGTTCGCGGGCTGCTACCACGGTCATGTCGACGCGTTGCTCGCCGAAGCGGGCTCCGGCGTCGCGACCCTGGGCCTCCCGACGTCGCCCGGTGTCACCGGCGCGCAGGCGGCCGACACGATCGTCTTGCCCTACAACGACCTCGAGGCGGTCCGGAAGTCCTTTGTGGACAACCCGGACTCGATCGCCGCGATCATCACCGAAGCCGCCGCGGGCAACATGGGCGCCGTGGCGCCGGTCGACGGTTTCAACGCCGGCCTCAAGGAGATCGCGCGCGAGTACGGCGCGCTGCTGATCATGGACGAGGTGATGACCGGGTTCCGTGTCTCGAAGGCGGGCTGGTTCGGCCTCGAAGGCGTCGCCGGTGACCTGTACACCTTCGGCAAGGTGATGTCCGGTGGGCTTCCCGCCGCGGCCTTCGGCGGCCGCGCCGACGTGATGGCGAAGCTGGCCCCTGGCGGGCCGGTGTACCAGGCGGGGACGCTGTCGGGGAACCCCGTCGCCGTCGCCGCCGGGCTCGCGACGCTGCGCGCGGCCGGCGACGCCGTGTACGCGGCCCTCGACGCCAACGCGAAGCGGCTCGGCGACCTGTTCGACCGGTCGCTCACCGAGGCGGGTGTCACGCACACCGTGCAGTACGCGGGCAACCTGGTCAGCGTGTTCTTCAGCGAGAACCCGGTGACGAACTACCCGGGCGCGCAGGCCGCGGAGACCTGGCGGTTCCCGGCGTTCTTCCACGCGCTGCTGGACAACGGCGTGTACGCGCCGCCGAGCGCGTACGAGGCGTGGTTCGTCAACGCGGCCATGGGCGACGCCGAGTTCGAGATCATCGAGTCCGCGTTGCGGGTCGCCGCGCGCGCCGCCGCCGAGGCGGTCCAGGCGTGAGTGAGACGACGATCGTGCACCTGCTCCGCCACGGCGAGGTGCACAACCCGGACAAGATCCTTTACGGCCGCCTGCCCGGCTTCAAGCTTTCCGACCGCGGACAGCGCCAGGCGCTGACGGTCGCCGAAGCCGTCGCGAAGCACGACATCACGTACGTCGTCGCTTCGCCGCTTCAGCGCGCGCAGGAGACCGCGGCGCCGATCGCCGCCGCGCACCGCCTCGACGTCGACACCGACGATCGGCTCATCGAGGCGGACAACCAGTTCGAGGGCGAGCGTGTCGCCGTCGGCGATGGCGCCCTTCGCCAGCCGAAGCACTGGCCGAAGCTGGTCAACCCGTTCCGGCCGTCCTGGGGCGAGCCGTACGTCGAGATCGCGCACCGCATGCTCGGCGCGATCCACCGCGCGCGGCGGGCGGCCGAGGGCCACGAGGCGCTGTGCGTTTCGCACCAGCTGCCGATCTGGACCGTGCGGCGGTTCCTGGAGGCGAAGCGGCTCTGGCACGACCCGCGCAACCGGCAGTGCTCGCTCGCGTCGCTGACAAGCCTGGTCTTCGAGGGCGAAGAACTCGTGCGGATCGTCTACAGCGAGCCCGCCGGCACGACCGACCCGAAGGTGACCGGCGCATGAAGCGACTCGTGGCGGCCGTCGTCGGGCTCGCGCTCGTCGTCACCGGCTGCACCACCGGCAAGGACGCCGTCGTCACCGGCGGCTCGTTCAATTTCGTGTCGCCGGGCGGGAAGGTCGACATCACCTACGACGTCGCGGACCGCCAGCCGTCGCCGACGCTGTCCGGCGACGACCTGATGAACGAGGGCAAGCAGCTCTCGATCGCGGACTTCCCCGGCAAGGTCATCGTGCTGAACCTGTGGGGTCAGTGGTGCGGGCCGTGCCGCGTCGAGGCGCCGGAGATGCAGAAGGTCTACGACCAGACCAAGGCGTCCGGTGTCCAGGTGGTCGGCATCGACCTGCGGGACAACGACCGTGCGCCGGCGCAGGACTTCATGCGGGACCGGAAGCTGACGTACCCGTCGATCTACGACCCGTCGGGGCGGACGCTGCTGCAGCTTTCGGGTTATCCGCGCAACATCATCCCGTCGACGATCGTGCTGGACAAACAGCACCGCGTCGCCGCGGTGTTCCTGCGGGACCTGCTGGCGTCGGACCTGCTGCCCGTCGTCGAACGCCTGGCGGCCGAACCCGCCTGACCGCTGCGGGCACGGACTCGACGACCGAAGGCGCTGAAGGGGACTTTCACCGCATCTGACGCAGCGAAAGCGTCCTTCACCGCGTCCTATGCGGTGAAGGACGCTTTCAGCCCACCGGGACCAAGGTCCTGACCGGGTGCGACGTAGGTCCCGTTCGGCCAGCCCCGGCGTTTTCACCTCGACCACACTGCCTACGCTCCTTTGCGTGAATGGTGTTACCGAGCTGGCGCTCTCAGGTCCGCTGCTGTTCGCAGCGGGCGTGGCGCTGCTGGCCGGGACGATCTCCTTCGCGTCGCCGTGCGTCGTGCCACTGGTGCCCGGGTACCTGGCGTACCTGGCGGCGCTGGTCGGTGCGGACGCCCCGGCGGTCAGCCCCGACGAGGGGCGCAAGAAGGGCCGCTACGCCGTCGTCGGCGCGGCGGCGCTGTTCGTGCTCGGGTTCACCGTCGTCTTCGTGGTGACGCTGGGGACGCTGGTGTGGATCGCCGACGTCGTCCAGCTCAACATGGACCTCCTCCAGCGCCTCGGTGGCGTGCTGACGATCGCGATGGCGCTGGTGTTCCTCGGCTGGATCCCGGGGCTGCAGCGCGAGTTCCGCTCGCACCACGTCCCGCGCGGCGGACTCTGGGGCGCGCCCGTGCTCGGCGCGGTCTTCGGGCTCGGCTGGACGCCGTGCATCGGCCCGACGCTGTCGGCGGTCACCACCTTGGCCAGCGCCACCGGCGGCGCCGCCGCCCGCGGCTACCTGCTGATCCTGGTGTACTGCCTCGGCCTCGGCGTCCCGTTCCTCCTCATCGCGCTCGGCGCCCGCTGGGCCGTCCGCGCCACCGACTGGCTGCGCCGCCACGGCCGTCAGGTGCAGGTCTTCGGCGGTGTCCTGCTGATGATCGTCGGCATCCTGCTGGTGACCGGGCTGTGGGGCGACATGATCGGCTGGATCCGGAACACCCTCGTGAACGACCTCAGGCTGCCCTTGTGACCACTGAATACCGTCAGACGCCGCTCAAGCGCGTCTCCGCGTTCCTGCGCAACACCTGGCGTGGACTGACGTCGATGCGCACCGCGCTGGTGCTGCTGTTCCTGCTCGCGCTCGCCGCGATGCCCGGCGCGCTGCTGCCGCAGCGGAACCTCAACGTCGCCAAGACCGACGAGTACATCGCCGCGCACGGCTGGTGGGGAGAGCTGCTCGACCGCCTGCAGTTCTTCGAGGTCTACGGCAGCGTCTGGTTCTCGGCGATCTACATCCTGCTGATGGTCTCGCTCATCGGCTGCCTCGCGCCGCGCAGCTTCGAGTACGCGAAGGCGATGCGCGCGAAGCCGGTGCTCACGCCGCGCAAGCTTTCGCGGATGCCGCACCACGTGTCCACCACGACCGACCGGACCCCCGAGACGGTCTTGAAGGACACGCACACGCTGCTCAAGGGCTGGCGCCGTGTCGAGCGCGAAGAGGCCGACGGAAGCCGGAGCATCTCCGCCGAACGCGGGTACCTCCGCGAGACCGGCAACCTCGTCTTCCACTTCGGCATGCTCGGCCTGATCATCTTCTTCGCGCTGGGCAAGATGTTCGGCTACGAAGGCCAGGTCATCGTCCAGGCCGACGGCAGCCCGTGGTGCAACTCCGGGATCCTCGGCTACGACACCTTCAACGCCGGGCTGCGCGTCGACGGCACCGACCTCAACGCGTTCTGCATCCGCCTCAAGGACTTCGAGGCGCGCTACACCGAGAACGGGCAGGCGAACTACTACCACTCCAACATGGAGTACCAGTCCGGCGAAGACCTGAAGACCGGCGCGTGGAAACCGTACGGGCTCGAGGTCAACTCGCCGCTGCGCACCGCGGGAGACCGCGTGTACCTGCTGAACTTCGGCTACTCCCCGAAGTTCACCGTGACCTTCCCCGACGGCACGGTGCGCACCAACATCACCCCATGGCGTCCCGCCGACGAGCCGACGAAGCTCTCCGAAGGCGCGACGAAGATCGACCAGCCGGGGATCGCCGACCCGATCGAACGCCGCACCCGCCAGCTCGCCATCACCGGTCTGCTCGCGCCGACCGCGTTCCTGCACGGCAACGTGCTCACGTCTTCGCGGCCCGAGGCGAACAAGCCCGCCGTGGCCGTCGACATCTACCGCGGCGACCTCGGTCTCGACGCCGGCCGCGGCCAGTCGATCTTCCAGATCGACCAGTCGCTCGTCGAGGACGGCAGGCTCAAGAAGCTCACGCGGCAGAACCTCGACCAAGGCCAGGAGACCGTGCTGGACGACGGCACGAAGGTGCGCTTCGACGGCGTCCAGGAATGGGTCGCGATCCAGGTCTCGCACGATCCGGTGCAGGGCTGGGTGCTGGTCTGCGCGGTCGCGATGCTGATCGGGCTGGCGGGATCGCTGCTGGTCAAACGGCGCCGGGTGTGGGTCCGGGTGACCCCGGCGCGCGAAGGCGAGACGGGTACCGTGATCGAGGTCGCTGGGCTGGCGCGCACCGATCAGGCGGGCTACGGCGAAGAGTTCCAGCGGATCAGCGGCAAGCTGGTCCAGGGGCAGAGAGGCAACTAGAGGTCATGCCGATCAACGAGACGCTGTCCCAGTACAGCGACTACTCCTACACCACCGCGGCGGCGATCTACGTCCTCGCGCTGATGTTCGCCCTCATCGAGCAGGGCTTCGGCGCGAAGGGCCGTCTGGCGGCCGAGCGCAGCAAGCAGAAGGCGCGCGAGCTGGTCGGCGCGGGCGGTCCGCCTGCCTACGGGACACCCGTCGAGCCCTCGCGCGAGATCGGCCGCCCCGAGCGCATCGGCCGCATGGGCGCCGCGCTGCTGGTGCTGGCCGCGCTGCTCCACCTGGCCGCGATCGTGCTGCGCGGGTTCGCCGTGCACCGCGCGCCGTGGGGCAACCTCTACGAATACGGCATGGCCACGACCTTCATCGCGGTCGTGACCTGGATCGTCATCATGCGGAAGTTCCCGGTCCGCCACCTCACCGGCTTCCTGCTGCTGCCGGTCGTGATCCTGATGTTCGTCAACGGCACCATGCTGTACACGACGGCCGCGCCGGTGCAGCCCGCGCTCCAGTCGTACTGGCTGATCATCCACGTCTCCGCGGCGATCATCGGCTCCGGTGTCTTCCTGGTGCCGGGTGTCGCGAGCGTCCTTTACCTTTTCCGCGCCGCGCACGACGACAACCCGGCGAAGTTCGCCAAGTTCGGTCCGAAGCTGCCCGCGGCGGACGTGCTCGACCGCATCGCCTACCGCACCACCATCTTCGCCTTCCCGATCTTCACCTTCGGCGTGCTCTGCGGCGCGGTGTGGGCCGAGGCGGCGTGGGGCCGGTTCTGGGGCTGGGACCCCAAGGAGACCGTCGCCTTCGTGGCGTGGGTGGTCTACGCGGCGTACCTCCACTCCCGTGCCACCGCGGGCTGGCGCGGGAAGCGGGCCGCGATCATCAACATCGTCGGATTCTCCGCGACGATCTTCAACATGTTCTTCGTGAACCTGGTGACGTCGGGCCTGCACTCCTACGCCGGGGGCTGACCGCCGCCCCTGCGCGCGTGCCGACTACCGTCAATACTTGAGGTATGGGGGAAGACGTGCGCGGAGGAGGAATTCAGCGGTGACCGGACCCAGCGAAGAATCGGCTCCTGGCCACCCCGAACCGACCGAGAGCGGGCAGCCGTCGGAGTTGTTCTCCGAGGACCGGACGGATTCGGCGCCGCACCCGACGGCGAGCGGCTTCGAGGCCGAGCCGACCCAGGTCGTCCAGCCTCAGTATCCGCCGCAGCAGGCCCAGGCTCAGTACCCGCAGCAACAGCAGCCGCCGTTGCCGCAGCCGTCGCAGGGGCAGTACCAGCAGCCCTACGACCAGAACCTGCCCCCGCTGCACCCTCAGCAGCCCCAGCAGGCGCCGCCGCAGCAGGCCGCCCAGTACCCGCCCCAGCAGCAGTACGCGCCGCCACAGCAGCAGGCGGTGCCGGGGCTTCCGCAGCCGCAGGGCAGGCACGCGCTCCCGGACGAGCTCGCCACCGCGAGCCTGGTGAAGCCGCAGAAGCGCAAGCCGCAGTCGGGCTGGCGCAAGGCTCTTTACGTGGGCACCGGCAAGCTGGTCAACCCTGGCGAGAGCCCCAAGGACACGCGCAAGCGCGAGCTGATCGCGCAGATCAACCAGCCGCTGCGCGGGTGCTACAAGATCGCGATGCTGAGCCTCAAGGGCGGCGTCGGCAAGACCACCACGACGACCACGCTGGGCTCGACGTTCGCTTCGCTGCGCGGTGACCGGGTCGTCGCCGTCGACGCGAACCCGGACCGCGGGACGCTGTCGCAGAAGATCCCGATCGAGACCACCGCGACCGTCCGGCACCTGCTGCGGGACGCGGACAAGATCACCAGGTACAGCGACGTCCGTTCGTACACCTCCCAGGGCGGGAGCAGGCTGGAGATCCTCGCCAGCGAGCAGGACCCGGCGGTTTCCGAGGCCTTCTCCGAGGACGACTACCGGCGCACGGTCAACCTGCTGGAGCACTTCTACAACATCGTGCTCACGGACTGCGGGACCGGTTTGATGCACTCGGCGATGAAGGGCGTCCTGGACGTCGCGGACGCGCTGGTGGTGGTCTCTTCAGGCTCCGTCGACGGGGCGCGCAGCGCTTCGGCCACACTCGACTGGCTGGAGGCTCACGGCTACGGTGACCTGGTCAAACGGTCCGTCGCGGTGATCAACTCGGTGCGGCCGAAGGGTGGCTCCGTCGATCTCGACAAGCTCTCCGCGCACTTCGGCGCGCGTGTCCGTTCGGTGTGCCGGATCCCGTTCGATCCGCATCTGGAAGAGGGCGCCGAGATCGAGCTGGACCGGCTCGACGCGGACACCAGGCTGGCGTTGCTGGAACTGGCGGCCACCGTCGCCGACGGTTTCGGTGGCCAGCAGTACCAGCCGATCCAGCCCTAGTCCCGCTCTTTACTCTTTGTCCTCGTCTTTACCTTTGCGCTGCTGCTCACCGAGCTTGCGCAGGAAGTCGGGGTCGTCGTCGGGGGCCAGCGTCGGTCGCGACGAGGGCACCCCGACGCGCTCGATCCCGAACGCGCGCCACAACACGACGGCGACGGTGAGCGCTCCGATGGCCGCGAGCAGATAGATCATGCTCGGTCCCTTTCCGCGTGGAGGACGTTGTTCGGTCCCACGAGGCTAGCCCCTTTGCCGGGCGCGGGGGGACTCATGGATACCCCAATGTGACGAAGGGCGGTTACAAGCCCTTCGTCACTGGAGTCCTTTTTGCGGGAAATGCCTGCTCAGGCCTTGCGAGCGGGCTCGCTGGCGTCGGTGGTGAGCTCGGCGAGGAGTTCGTTCACCTCGGCCTCGCGGAACCGGCGGTGCCCGCCGGGAGTGCGGATCGAGCCGATCCTGCCCGCGGTCGCCCAGCGGGTCACGGTCTTGGGGTCGACCCGGAACAGAGCCGCCACTTCGCCGGGGGTGAGCAACCTGCCGCCCATGGTCGCGGTCATTTTCCGCCTCCTTCACGGTTCCAGTGCTAAACCGGAGGCGGGCCCTGTGCCCGTCGTGCCGGGTAGCCAACACGGCAATCGTTGCATCTCACCCGTCAGGTACTCGAACGGTTGTCCAACAGTAAAGAGCCCTTAAAGGTCAAAACCGACAACCGCGACATGCGGCCTCCGGCCCCCGCGGTCTTGTCACGGATGTATGAAAACGCGCCCTGATCACGCGAATCGGGCCGTGGCACCTAAGGTGTAGCGGTGGACCAGGTGGATCGGAAGATCATCGCGGCATTACGGGAGAACGGGCGGGCTACCTACGCCGACCTCGGCCGGTCTGTCGGGCTCTCGGCTTCATCAGTGCACGAACGGGTCGGCAAACTCGAGGCCGCCGGCGTGATCACCGGCTACCACGCCATGGTCGACCCGAACACGGTCGGACTCGGGGTGACGGCGCTCGTCGGCATCCACCCCACCGACACCGCGACCGAGGACGACGTCGCGGAGGCGCTCGGGGCCCTGGACGAGGTCGAAAGCTGTTACGCCGTCGCCGGCGACGAAGCCTTCGTCGTCAAGGTGCGGGTGGCGACCGTCGACGATCTGGAGCGGACCCTCGGCAGGCTGCGGCGGATCCCCGGTGTCGGCCGCACGAATACCACCGTCGTGCTCTCCACCCGCTTCGAAGGACGGCCCAACAACGCGGGCCTGGACGACGGCCGCAACGGCAACGCGTAGCCTGCGTTGGTGTGAGCGATAATCACCTGCCCCGTGACCTGACGCTGTACGTGCTGGCCAGGTTTCTCCTGGTCGGGGTCATCGCAGGCGGCTTGCTGCTGGTCAATGTCCCGCTGCTGGTCGCGTTGCTGATCGGCCTGGTCGTCGGGCTGCCGCTGGGCCTGCTGCTGTTCCGCCCGCTGAACGCGCGCGTGACCGCCGGGCTCGCCCGCCGCAACGAAAAGCGCGCTCGCGCCCGTGCCGAACTGCGCTCGCAGCTGCGCGGCGACCGGGTGGACGGCGCAGCGTGAGCCTCCTGCAGAGCCGGAGCTGGGTCCGCGAAGCCGTCCGCATCATCGAGGCCGACGCGAACCGCAGCGCGGACACGCACCTCCACGTCTTCCCGCTGCCCCCGGAATGGGGCGTGGACCTGTACCTGAAGGACGAGTCCGTCCACCCGACCGGCTCGCTCAAGCACCGGCTCGCGCGTTCGCTGTTCCTGTACGGCCTGGTGAACGGCCAGATCGGGCCGGACACCGTGCTCGTCGAGGCGTCCAGCGGCTCGACGGCGGTTTCGGAGGCGTACTTCGCGCGGATGCTCGGGTTGCGGTTCATCACCGTGGTGCCGCGCAGCACGTCGCCGGAGAAGATCGCGCTCATCGAGTTCTACGGCGGCGAATGCCACTACGTCGACCGCGCGCCGGACATGTACCCGGAGGCCGAACGGCTCGCTTCGGAGTGCAACGGCCACTACCTCGACCAGTTCACCTACGCGGAGCGTGCGACGGACTGGCGCGGGAACAACAACATCGCCGAATCGGTGTACGCGCAGATGCAGTCCGAGCGGCACCCCGTGCCGACGTGGATCGTCGTCGGCGCCGGGACCGGCGGCACGAGCGCGACCTTCGGCCGCTACGTGCGCTACAAGCGGCACACCACGAAGATCGCCGTCGTCGACCCGGAGAACTCGTCGTTCTTCGGCGCCTGGCAGACCGGGGCGCTCGACTACAGCACCGGCATGCCTTCGCGGATCGAGGGGATCGGACGGCCGCGTGTCGAGCCGTCGTTCGTGCCCGGCGTGATCGACGAGATGTTCCAGGTGCCCGACGCCGCTTCGCTGGCGGCCATCCGCGTGCTGCGCGAGCGGACCGGGCACTGGGCAGGCGGCTCGACCGGGACGAACCTCTTCGGCGCGTTCACGCTGATCTCCCGGATGGTCTCGGAAGGCCAGGCGGGCAGCATCGTCACGCTCCTGTGCGACGGCGGGGAGCGGTACGCCAACACGTACTACGACGACGCGTGGCTGGCGCAGAAGAACATCGACATCGCGCCTTACCTGGAGAAGTTCCGGGAGTTCCTGGTGAGCGGGAAGCTCGCCCCGGAGGCCTGAGGCTCCCGTCCGGCCGCAACGTCCGGCTGGGCGGCCTACCTCAGGTTCGCCGGATCACCAAAAGAGCAAGGGACCTTTGCTATCGCCTGGGCCGCATTTAGTGGTCGCCCAGAAGCCGGAGTACTACAGGCAGTGGTCTTAAGCGAAATACTCAAGTGATGAATGGTGCGTTCATCCCCCGAGCGACGTTCGGGGCTTCCGTGAGCCAGCGCTAGCGTGACCGGCCCTTTCGCACCCACTGTGTGGATTTCGGGTCATCCAACGCCCCAAAATCCACACGGTCCCGCATCAAAGGTCTGGTGACGGCCTCACAGCGCCAGCGCCACCGCGGTCAGCACCGCCCACCCCAGCATCGCGAACCCGGTGTCCCGCAGTGCCGGGATCAGCGCCCGCCCCTGCGCCCCGCCGCCGACGGCCTTGACGGACTTCAGCAGCAGCGGCGCGGTCAGCAGGCCCAGCAGTGCCCACGGCGTCACGAAGGCGAGCAGCACGCTCACGACGTACGGGACGGCGACCAGCGTCAGGTAAAGGCGACGGATGCCGCCGTCGCCGAGCCGGGTGGCGAGGGTGCGCTTGCCGGACTCGATGTCGGTCGGGATGTCACGGAGGTTGTTGGCGGTCAGCACACCGGTCGAGAACGAGCCGACGGCGACCGCGCAGCCGAGCGCGGTCCAGCTGAGCTGTCCGGCTTGGACGTACACGGTGCCGAGCACACCGGCCAGCCCGAAGAAGACGAAGACCGCGATCTCGCCGAAACCGTAGTAGCCGTAAGGCTTCTTGCCGCCGGTGTAGAACCAGGCGCCGAGGATGCAGACCGCGCCCATCGCCAGCAGCCACCACAGCCCGCTGATCGCGACGAGCACGAGCCCGAGGATGCCGGCGAGCCCGAGGGCCACGAGAGCGGCCGTCAGGACGGCCTTCGGCTTCGCGACTCCGGAGCCGACCAGCCGTAGCGGGCCGACGCGGTTCTCGTCGGTGCCGCGGATGCCGTCGGAGTAGTCGTTGGCGTAGTTGACGCCGACGATCAGCGCCAGCGAGACGAGCAGCGCGAGAATCGAGCGGGTCCAGGAGAAGCCGTCGAGCGCGATCGCCGCGCCGACTCCGGCGACCACCGGCGCCACCGCGTTCGGCAGCGTCCGCGGGCGCGCCCCTTCGATCCATTCACCAGCAGTCGCCATGCCGCCATTCTGGCCCTGGCCACTACCGGCCGGTATGCGGGTCTACTTGAGGTCGTCGATCGCGTCTTCCAGGGTCCAGGTGAGCGTGCCGCTGTTCGGAACGGCGGTCTCCGGTTCGTCCGCCAGCGCGGGACCGGCCAAAGCGACCAGTCCCATCGTGACGGCGGTGCAGGCCAATACGGTGCGTGTCCAGCGCGTCATAGGTAGACGTAAACCCGCGGGTAATGATCATGTCAACAACGTCCCGGTAATCGGTGGGGAATTCACGACCTTCGTAGGAGATTCCTGACGGCCGTCCTGTCGACCTTGCCGGGGCCTCGCAACGGCAGCTCTTCGGCGAATTCGACCCGTTTCGGAGCGGCGGCCGCGCCTGCCTCTTCACGGCACGCGGCACGCAGCGAATCGACGTCGCAACCAGCGCCGACGACGAGCGCGACGACGGCTTCGCCCCACTCGGGGTCAGGTACTCCCACCACGCACGCGTCCCGGATTCCGGGCTGCGCGGTCAAGATCCGCTCGACGGTCGCGGCGGCCACCTTCACCCCGCCGGTGTTGATCATGTCGTCGATCCGCCCGAGGATCTCCAGCCGCCCGTCGGCCGACCACCGGCCGCGGTCGGAAGTGCGGAACCGGCCGTCCTCGAAGGCCTCCGCGGTCAGGTCGGGTCGCAGCCGGTAGCCGTGCGCGAGCACGTCACCCGTGATACAGACCCGCTCGTCCTCGAGTTCGACGCGTACTCCGTCCAGCGGTACACCGTCGTAGACGCAGCCGCTCGCGGTCTCGCTCATGCCGTACGCGGGCACGATCTTCACGCCCGCTTCGGCGGCGCGCTCGCGCAGATCCGCCGTCGTCGCCGCGGCGCCGACGATGATCGCGTCGAAAGCGCGGGCCGCCGCCAGACCGGGGCCACCCGCGTCGAGCAGCCGCCCGAGCTGGGTCGGCACGAGCGCGGTGTAGCGCGGGCCGTCCAGGGACAGCAGCGGCGCGGCGGCTTCGGCGAAGTCGTCCGGCCGGAAACCGGAGGCGTGCAGCACGGACGGCGTCGTCCCGGCCAGCAGCGAACGCACCAGCACCTGGAGCCCGCCGATGTAGTGCGCCGGGGTCGCGAGCAACCAGTGACCCGGTCCGCCGAGCCGTGCGTGGGTGGCGTGAGCCGACGCGGTGAGCGCCGACACCGACAGCAGCACGCCTTTCGGCTCGCCGGTGGAGCCGGAGGTGGCGATGATCACCGCCGTCCCGGGCTCGGCCGGGCGCGCCGGCTCCATCGCGTCCCGCAGGGGCTCCGACGAGTAGGGGAGGACGGCGGGGCCACCGTCGAGCGCCTCGGCCAAGGCCGCGGTCAGCTCGACGATCGACCCTGGACTCCCGTCCACCCCTACCGCACGCATCGCTCCACCCTACGTCCGCCCGCGGATCGCGTTTAGCCCGCTAAACGCAGGTCAGTAGTAGTACGGGAAGGCCGACCAGTCGGGGGAGCGCTTCTCCAGGAAGGAGTCGCGGCCTTCGACGGCCTCGTCCTGCATGTACGCCAGCCGGGTGGTTTCGCCGGCGAAGAGCTGCTGGCCGACCAGACCGTCGTCGGTGAGGTTGAACGCGTACTTCAGCATCCGCTGCGCCGTCGGGGACTTGCCGTTGATCGCCCACGCCCAGTCCAGCGCCTCGGCCTCGAGCTTCGCGTGCGGGACGGCGGAATTGACCGCGCCCATCGCCTGCATCTGCTCGGCCGTGTACTCGCGGCCGAGGAAGAAGATCTCCCGCGCGAACTTCTGCCCGACCTGCTTGGCAAGGTACGCCGAGCCGTAGCCACCGTCGAAGGAGCCGACGTCGGCGTCGGTCTGCTTGAACCGCGCGTGCTCGGCCGAGGCGAGCGTGAGGTCGCACACCACGTGCAGCGAGTGCCCGCCGCCGGCGGCCCACCCCGGGACGACCGCGATGACCACCTTCGGCATGAACCTGATCAGCCGCTGGACCTCGAGGATGTGCAGCCGTCCGGCCCTGGCCGGATCGATCGTGTCGGAGGTCTCCCCGTCCGCGTACTGATACCCGGAGCGTCCGCGAATACGCTGGTCACCACCGGAGCAGAACGCCCAGCCGCCGTCCTTCGGCGATGGGCCGTTGCCGGTGAGCAGGACGCAGCCGACGTCCGAGCTCATCCGCGCGTGGTCGAGCGCGCGGTACAGCTCGTCGACGGTGTGCGGGCGGAAGGCGTTGCGGACCTCGGGACGGTCGAACGCGACACGTACGACACGTTTGCCTGAGCGGCTCTCAGAGGAGCGGTGATAGGTGATGTCGGTGAAGTCGAAACCTTCGACTTCCGTCCACAAGGCGGGGTCGAACAGCTCGGAAACCTGGGCGTCATCCACGTTTGGGAGAATAGGACGTGTGGCCGTGAGTCGTAGTGTGAAACCCGAGGTCTGCCGGTGAACCCTTCCACCGCGCAGGCCAGGGTCATCGTCGACGAACTCGTCCGCAACACCGTCTCGCACGTCGTCCTCTGCCCGGGCTCACGCAACGCCCCGCTGTCGATCGCGCTGTACGACGCGGCGGCCGCCGGACGGCTCCAGCTGCACGTCCGCATCGACGAACGCGGCGCCGCCTTCCTCGCCCTCGGCATCGCCGCGCGCACCGGCCGCCCGGTGGCGGTGCTGTGCACCTCGGGCACCGCGGCCGCGAACTTCCACCCCGCCGTGCTGGAGGCCGACCGTGCCGGGGTCCCGCTGATCGTGCTGACCGCCGACCGGCCGCCCGAGATGCGGGCCGCGGGCGCGAGCCAGGTCATCGACCAGCACCAGCTCTACGGCAACGCCGTCCGCTACTTCGACGAGCTCGCCGTCGCCGAACGCCGCGCCGGGCAGAACTCGTACTGGCGTGGCCAGATCTGCCGCGCCTGGAACGCCGCTTACGGCGAATGGCGCTGCGGGCCGGTGCACCTGAACATCCCGTTCCGGGAGCCGCTCGTGCCGGACATCGATGATGACGGCGAGTGGTACGAGTCACTCGAAGGTCGTCCCGACGGCGCTCGCTGGACGGAGCTTCCCGACTTCGGCGCGCTTCCCTCGTTCGTGGTGCCCTCGGCGCGCCACGGTCTGGTGATCGCGTGCGACACCGGCGTGCAGGCGGCCAGCGAATGGGCCGAGCTGCACGGCTGGCCGGTCGTCTCCGAGACCGGCGGCATCGGGATGGCGGGCGCGACGGCGATCTCGTCGGGCGCGTGGCTGCTCGGCGTCGAGGAGTTCATCTCGCGGCACAAACCCGAACAGGTCCTGTGCATCGGGCGCCCGACGGTGTTCCGGCAGGTCCAGCGGGTGCTGTCCGATCCGGACGTCGAGGTGCTGCTGGTCCGGCCCGATTCGGACTGGCCCGCGCCCGCGCACAACGTCCGCCAGGTCGGCCAGTGGTTCGACGAGCCGACCAAACCGGCCGATCCGGAGTGGTTGGCGAGCTGGCAGCGCGCGGACAAGGCGGCGGCGGGGGCGGTCACCGAAGCGCTGGCCGACGAGCCGTGGCCGAGCGGGCTGCGCTTGGCGACCGAGCTGGTCGACGCGGTCCCGGAGGGGTCGCTGCTGGTCGTCGGCTCGTCCAACCCGACCCGTGACGTCGCCCTCGCCGGACGGCTGCGGCCCGACGTCCTCGTGCACCGCAACCGCGGCGTCGCCGGGATCGACGGCATGGTGTCGACCGCGATCGGCGCCGCGACCGTCCACAGGGGACATTCGTACGCCCTGCTCGGCGATCTCACGTTCCTGCACGACGCGAGCGGCCTGCTGACCGGGCCCGCCGAACAGCGTCCCGACCTGACGATCGTGGTGCTCAACGACGACGGCGGCGGCATCTTCTCCCTGCTGGAACAGGGCGCGCCCGAGCACAACGCCAGCTTCGAGCGGGTCTTCGGCACGCCGCACGGCGCCGACCTCGGTGCTCTGTGCGCCGGTTACCGCGTGCCGCACGTCGTCGCCGAGACGCTCACGGAGTTCCGTGCGGCGCTGAAGCCCGCGCCGGGGCTGCGGGTGGTGGAGGTCCGCGTGGACCGAACGCGCCACCGCGAGCTGCACGCGCGCCTCCGTACGGCGGTGTCGTCGGCCGTGCGGGCTGTCTAGCGGAATTCCAGAAGCTAGGAACCCCTCCTTCGGACGTGTCTCCGCGCTGATCGGCTGGCTACGTTCGAGCGCGCTGACAAATCCTGGGAGGATTCGCAATGCGCTTGAAGACTCGCGCCGGCTTCGCCGGATTGACCGCGGGCGTCGTCTCGGTGCTGCTCGTGGGCACCGCGGCCGCCGCACCCGCGCCCGGCTCGATCGGCATCGGCGACCCGTACTACCCGCATGCCGGGAACGGCGGCTACGACGTCGGTCACTACGACCTCCGGCTGACCTACCAGCCCGCGACCGACCTGCTGTCCGGCGCCACGACGATCCTGCTCACCGCGACGCAGGACCTCTCGGCGTTCAACCTCGACTTCGGGCTGAAGGTGTCGAGCGTCCGGGTCAACAACCGGCCCGCGAAGTTCGCGACGTCGACCGACGGCACCGGTGAGCTGACCGTCACGCCTGCCTCGCCGCTGAAGAAGGGCCAGACGGCGACCGTCGTCGTCGCCTACGCGGACACGCCGTCGAAGGTGAAGATCGACGGCTTCACCGCCTGGAAGAAGACCCCGGACGGCGCGCTGGCCGTCGACGAGCCGCAGAGCGCGGCCTGGTGGTTCCCGTCCAACGACCACCCGACCGACCTGGCCACCTACGACGTCTCGGTCGAGGTCCCGAACGACGTCGCCGCGTTGTCGAACGGCACGCTCGTGCGCAAGACGGTGCAGCGGCCCGGCTGGACGCGCTGGAACTGGCGCAGCACCAAACCGCAGGCGACGTACCTCACGTCGCTGGAGGTCGGCAAGTTCGAGGTCAACCAGCAGACCACGCCGGACGGCCAGCCGTTCATCACCGCCTACGGCGCCGATCTCGGCGAATCGCTCGGCGCGGCCAAGGCCAGCATCGAGCGGACGCCGGAGATCACCGAATTCCTCGCCTCGAAGTTCGGGCCCTACCCGTTCGAGGCGCAGGGCGGCGTCGTCACCACCGGCATCACCTTCGCGCTGGAGAACCAGACGCGGCCGGTCTACGGCGCCAGGGCCTTCCGGTCCGGCTCCAACACGTCGATTGTCGCGCACGAGCAGGCGCACCAATGGTTCGGCAACAGCGTCACGCTCGGCAAGTGGAGCGAGATCTGGCTGAACGAGGGCTTCGCCTCCTACGGCGAATTCCTGTGGTCGGAGGAGGCAGGCGAGGGCACGGCCGACGAACTCGCCCAGTACATCTACGACTCGGTGCCGGCCGAGGACCCGTTCTGGCAGGTCCTGCCCGCCGACCCTGGCGCGGACAACCAGTTCGACGCGGCCGTCTACGACCGTGGGGCGCTCGCGGTGCACGCGTTGCGCAAGGCTGTGGGCGACGACACGTTCTTCCGGATCCTTCAGACCTGGCAGCAGGTGAAGAAGGCCAAGTCGGCGGTGATCCCGGAGTTCATCGCGCTGGCGGAGAGGATCTCGGGCAAGCCGCTGTACGACCTGTTCCAGACGTGGCTGTACACCAAGGGCAAGCCCGCCGTGGGCCCGAACGGTGTGCCCGCCGCGGCTCAGCGGTCCGCTGTGGCGCCTGTCGCACCGAAGTCGTACCCGCAGATCAAGGCGACCCACGAATTCCTCGCCGAGCGACACGCCCACTGACGGGTAGCGCTACGCTCGCGGCGTGACGGCCAAAACGGAGCGGGTGAGGCGCATCGGGTGGTATGCCGCCCTCGTTGTCGCCTCACTCGTCACCGTGCTCGGTGTCTCGCTGCTGTTCGCCGCCATCCGGAACGACAGCGCGATCGAAGCGCAGCTCGGGCAGGCGACGGCGCAGGTCGAGTCGGTGGCCTTCGACCGCACGATCATCAACTACGCGACCCCCGACGGCATCATGCACAGCCCGGCCAACGGTGTGCTCTACCCGGCCGGGCTGGCCGCCGGGCAGCTGGTGAACATCGAGTACGACGTCGGCGACCCGGAACTCGCGCGGGTGGCCGGTCGCTCGGCGGCGAACACGCTGCTGCCGCTGGGCAGCATGATCTTCTTCACCTGGCTGATCGCCGGCCCGCTGCTGTGGTGGATCCGGCGGCAGCGCCTGGCTTACCGGCGCTCGCTCGCCGAGTCGTCCGTCTGATCACACGAGTTACGCCCCCAATCACGCGAATCTCGCGCCCAATCACGTGAGTTCCGTGCTCAGTCGCGCGAGCTTGCCGTGCGGAACCGGCGAACACGTGTGATCAGACGGACGACTCGCGTGATCGGAAGGCGAACTCGCGTGATCAGGGGCGTAACTCGCGTGCTTGGAGGCGTAACTCGCGTGATCAGAGGCGTAACTCAGCCGACCGACTCCTGCCACCAGCCCAAGACCTCGTCGGCCACCCCCGGCGCCGCGACCAAGAGCGCGTCGACAGGCAGGGCCGCGCCCTCCCCGTGCCGGTCCAGGACCACGGCCCCCGCCTCGATGGCCAGCGCGACCGATCCGGCGACGTCCCATTCGCGGTAGCTGTGCAGCACCGCCGCGGCCGCGTGCCCCAGCGCGACCTGCGCGATCGCCAGCGCCGCCGAGCCGAGCACCCGGACCCCGGCGTGCGCGGCGGCGGCCCGTTCGATGAACTGGCCCATCCCCGGCCAGACACCCTTGCGCGTGAGTTCCGTGCAGACGATCGCCCCGGCGATCCCGCACCGGTCGGTGAGCGTGATCGGTTTGCCGTTCGCCCGCGCGCCCCTGCCGCGCGCGGCGGCGTAGATCTGGGCGCGGTACGGGTCCGCGACCACACCCACCACCGGTCCCGAAGCGTCGATCAGCGCGAGGCTGTACGCGCACCAGGGGACACCGGCGACGTAGTTCGCGGTGCCGTCGACCGGGTCGACGACCCAGCGGTATTCCGCGACGTCGGCTCCGTGGTCGGCACCGAATTCACCGCCGACGACGGGGATGCCGGGGAATTCCGCGGTCAGCACGCGGCGGGTGTGGCGTTCGAGGATGCGGTCGGTGTCGGTGACCCAATCGAAGGGCGAGTCCTTCGGATCGGGTTGGGCGCCCCGGCCCGCGGTCGCGGTGATCACGTCGGTCGCGTCGTTGGCCAGCCGACCGGCCACTTCGAGGGCCCTCGACACCAGCCCCGGCTCGACGGGCTGAGGCGGCCTTGAGGACAGGAGGGTCATGCCTGACTAGTGTGGCCGAGCCTGGTTTACGGAACACGACCTTGAGATGACATGTCGTCTGTTCCGTTTTTGTTGGCGTGGGTGTCACAACCGGATGCGACAGTGATCCGCGTGCGAGTCGCGATAGTCACCGAAAGTTTCCTGCCCCAGGTGAACGGCGTGACCAACTCCGTCCTCCGCGTCGTGGAACACCTCCGCGACCGCGCGCACGACGTGCTGATCATCGCCCCGGGACCGGGTCCCGTGGAGTACCTCGGCGCCCCGGTCGTGCGCATTCCCGCCCTCGACTTCCCCGGTGTGAACTCCCTCCCGGTCGGCGTGCCGACCAGGACGGTGCTCACCGCGCTGGCCGACTTCGGCCCGGACGTGGTGCATCTGGCGTCGCCGTTCGTGGTCGGCGCCCGCGGGCTCGCCGCGGCCCGGCGGCTGCGGGTGCCGTGTGTCGCGGTGTACCAGACCGACATCGCCGGATTCGCCGCCGCGTACGGCTTCGGCATCGCCGCCCGCGCGGCCTGGCGCTGGGTACGCCGCCTGCACTCGCGGGCCGACCGCACGCTCGCGCCGTCGACGGACTCGGTGGAACAGCTGAAACTGCACGGGATTCCGCGGGTGCACCGCTGGGCGCGCGGCGTCGACATCGAGCGGTTCTCGCCGGTCCACGCCGACCCCTTGTTGCGGGCCGAGCTCGCGCCGAACGGTGAGCTGCTGGTCGGCTTCGTCGGCAGGCTCGCGCCCGAGAAGGAGGTCGAGCGGCTGACCGCGCTCGCCGGGGTCGACGGGATCCGCGTGGTCGTCGTCGGTGACGGGCCGGAGCTGCCGATGCTGCGCGAACGGATCCCGGGGGCGGCGTTCCTCGGCGCCCGGTACGGCGAAGAGCTCTCCGCCGCGTACGCGAGCCTCGACGTGTTCGTCCACACAGGACCGCACGAGACGTTCTGCCAGGCGATCCAGGAGGCGATGGCGTCCGGGCTGCCGGTGCTGGCGCCGGACGCGGGCGGCCCGAAGGATCTGGTCCTGCCCGGCCGTACGGGGTACCTGCTGCCCGCGGACCGGGCCGGGTTCGCGACGGCGCTGGTGGACAAGGTGAACGACCTGCGCGACGAAGCGCTGCGCGCCAGGCTGGGGGAGAAGGCGCGCAAGGTCGTCCTCGGACGGACCTGGCCCGCGGTCTGCCACGAACTGGTCGGCCACTACGAGGCCGTCCAGGGCAAAGTCGCGCGCGCGGCCTGAAATGCACATCGTCCAGCTGGCCAACTTCTACGGACCACGCTCGGGCGGGCTGCGCACGGCCCTGCACCACCTCGGCGCCGGATATGTGGCGAGCGGCCATCAAGTGACCCTCGTGGTGCCTGGGCGGCGCTACGCGGACGAGACGCTCCCCTCGGGAGTCCGCCGGTTTTCCCTTCCGGCACCCCAGATCCCGGGCACCGGCGGCTATCGCGCGGTCGATCCGCACCGGGTGCGCGCGGTGCTGAAACGCCTGGAACCGGACAGGCTCGAAGTGTCCGACAGGCTCACCCTGCGCGGCATGGGGGTCTGGGCGCGACGCAATGGCGTGCCCAGCATGGTGATCTCGCACGAGCGGCTCGACAGGCTGCTGGAGCAGTTTCTGATGCCGGAGCCCGTCGCGCGGCGCGTCGCGGACGTCGCGAACCGGCGGATGGCGCGGCGCTACGACACCGTCGTCTGCACGACGGCGTTCGCCCGCGCGGAATTCGACCGGATCGCGGCGCCGAACGTGCGCCGGGTGCCGCTCGGCGTCGACCTCACCACGTTCACCCCGGCCCGGCGTGACGACGGCTGGCGGCACACGCTGACCGGGAACGCCGACGCCCTGCTTGTCCACTGTGGACGCCTGTCACCGGAGAAGCACGTCGAGCGCAGCGTGGACACCGTCGCCGAGCTGACCGAGGCGGGGCACCGCGTGCGGCTGGTGATCGCCGGCGACGGCCCTCGGCGGCGTGCGCTGGAGCGGCGGGCGCGCGGGCTTCCGGTGACCTTCCTCGGCTTCCTGTCCGGACGCGGTGACGTCGCGCGGCTGCTGGCCAGTGCCGACGTTTCCCTCGCCCCCGGTCCACACGAGACGTTCGGGCTGGCCGCGCTGGAGGCGCTCGCTTCTGGGACGCCGGTGGTGGTCTCGGCGTCGTCGGCGCTGCGAGAGATCGTGCGACCCGGCTGCGGCGAGGCCGTCGACGATCTCGCCCCGGCGTTCGCGGGCGCCGTCACCGGTCTCCTGGAGCGCCCTGAGGACGCGCGGCGGGCGGCGGCGCGGGCTCGGGCGGAGGAATTCGCCTGGCCGAGAGCGGTACAGGGAATGCTCTCCGCACTCAAGTGATCACTTTGTATCTTCTTTGTACAACCGGCATTCATCGTCCCCTCACGCCATCGAGCGAGAGGACGGCACGTGAGGTTCGAAGTACTGGGAACGTTCAGCATCTCCACCGGTTCGCGGTCGGTCCCGCTGCACGGCCGGATGAGAAGGACGCTCCTCGGCGTGCTGCTGGTCCGCGCGAACACCTTCGTGCCGGTGAACGTGCTCACCGAGGCCCTGTGGGAAAGCAAGTGGGAGCCGCGCGCGGTGCCGAAACTGCACTGGCATGTCCACAAGCTGCGCCAGGCCCTGCCCGAAGGCGACCGGCTCGGCTTCGACAACGGCGGCTACCGGCTGGAGGTCCACCCCGGCGAACTCGACGTCGAGACCTTCGAGACGCTGGCGAGCCAGGCGCTCAAGTCCGCGGACCCCGCGCAGCGCGCCTCCCTGATCCGGCAGGCCCTCACGCACTGGCACGGCGCGCCCTACGAGGGCCTCGACGTCCCGTTGCTTTCGGACGAGACGATGCGTCTCTCGGAGCACCGGCTGGTCCTGCTCGAAGAGCTCTACCAGGCCGAACTGGACCTCGGGCGGCACGCGAGCGCGGCCGTCGAGCTGGCGGATCTGGTGCGGCGGAACCCGTTGCGGCAGCGTGCCCAGTACCTCCTGATGGACGCTCTTTGGCGAGCCGGGCGCACGTCCGACGCGCTGGCGGCGTACCGGCGTGCGCGCCGGGTCTCGGTCGATCAGCTCGGCCTCGAACCGGGGCCGGAACTGCGGTTGCTGGAGCGGAGGATCCTCGCCGGCGAGGTCGCGGGGGCCGGTGCGCACCGTGCCCCGGCGTTGCTTCACCGGGCCAGATGAACCTACGGGGCGTCGCTTTGCTCCCGCTTGGCCGCGATCCCTCAGGGTGAGCGAAGTAGTGTGCGGGTATGTCCCGAGCGAGTCTTGACAAGGATCCGCACGAAGTCGCCGCCATGTTCGACGACGTCGCGGACGGCTACGACCGCGCGAATTCGTTCATGACCTTCGGCTTCGACCGCCGCTGGCGCACCATCACCGGCCGGGTGCTGGACGCCAAACGCGGCGAGAAGGTGCTGGACCTCGCGGCGGGCACCGGCGTGTCCACCGTCGAGTACGCGCGCAACGGCGCGTGGTGTCTCGCGGCGGACTTCTCGGTCGGCATGCTCAAGGCGGGCAAGCACCGCGGCGTCCCGATGGTGGCCGCCGACGCGATGAAGCTGCCGTTCGCCGACGAGAGCTTCGACGCGGTGACCATCTCGCTCGCGCTGCGGAACTTCGTCGACACCAAGGCCGCGCTCACCGAGATCGCGCGCGTGGTGAAGCCGGGCGGCCGTTTGGTGATCTGCGAGGTGTCGACGCCCACATTCCCGCCGATCCGGTTCCTGCACCGGAAGTTCATCGCGAAGCTGCTCACCTGGGTCGGCGCCAGGACCTCGTCGAACCCCGAGGCCTACTCCTACCTGGCCGAATCCATGCTGGCCTGGCCGGATCAGCGGACGCTGGGCGAGATCATCGCGAGCGCCGGGTGGACCGAGGTGGAGTGGCTGAACCTCACGTTCGGCGTCGTCGCCATCCACCGCGCGAAGAAGCCCTCCGTAAACTCGCGGCCATGACACGTCGCAACCCTGACCACGACGCCGAGGTCATCGTCGTCGGTGCCGGACCGGCCGGCTCCACCGCCGCCACGTACCTCGCCCGCGCGGGCGTCGACGTGCTGCTGCTGGAGAAGACCGAGTTCCCGCGCGAGAAGGTGTGCGGCGACGGTCTGACCCCGCGCGGCGTGAAGCAGCTCATCGACCTGGGGATCGACACCAGCGAGGACGCCGGCTGGGTGCACAGCCGGGGCCTGCGGATCCTCACCGGCGAGCTCACGCTGGAGCTCGACTGGCCGGACCTGACCAGCTACCCGCCGTACGGCGTTTCGCGAACCCGTCAGGACTTCGACGACCTGCTGGCGAAGACCGCGGTCAAGGCGGGCGCGCGGCTCTACGAGCGCACCACCGTCACCGGCGCCATCACCAGCCCGACCGGTCGCGTGATCGGCGTCGAGGCGAAGGTCGGCCCGGAGAAGACGCCGGTGAGCTACCGCGCTCCGCTGGTCCTGGCGTGCGACGGAGTCTCCGCGCGGCTCGCGCTGAGCGTCGGCATCCAGAAGAACGAGAAGCGCCCGATGGGTGTCGCGGTGCGGCAGTACTACAAGAGCCCGCGCCACGACGACCCGTTCATCGAGGGCCACCTGGAGCTGTGGGACCGCTCGGACCCGCGCGACCCGAAGCTGCTGCCCGGCTACGGCTGGGCGTTCCCGCTCGGCGACGGAACGGTGAACGTCGGACTCGGCATGCTGTCGACGTCGGCCGCGTTCCGCAGCACCGACTACCGCGCGCTGCTGCGCCAGTGGCTCGACGGAACGCCCGAGGAATGGGGCTACCGCGAGGAGAACGCCATCGGCAAGGTCGGCGGCGCCGGTCTCCCGATGGGCTTCAACCGCACCCCGCACTACCGCGACGGACTGTTGCTGCTCGGCGACGCGGGCGGCATGGTCAGCCCGTTCAACGGCGAGGGCATCTCGGCCGCGATGGAGTCCGCGCAGCTGGCGTCGGAGTTCGTCGTGCAGGCGCTGGCGCGCCGCGAAGGCCCTTCGCGCGAGCGGGCGCTGGAGGGCTACCCGCGCGCCGTCGCGGAGCTGATGGGCGGCTACTACCGGCTCGGCAACGTGTTCGCGAAGCTGATCGGGAAGCCGAAGGTCATGCACGCCGCGACGAAGTACGGACTGCGCATCAACTCGATCCTTCCGTTGGTGTACAAGGGACTTTCGGGCTGCTACGACGCCAAGGGCGGGGACGGCGTCGACCGTCTGATCGCCGCTCTGGCCCGCGCCACCCCCTCTCCGCGCTGACGCTGGGCTGAAAGGGCCCTTCACCGCATCTCACGCGGTGAAGGGCCCTTTCGTCGCGTCTGACGCGGGAAACCCCACACGTCTGGACCAGTCACGGGTACTCCGGGCAGTGGTATCGGTCACAGGACAAATGTGGTCAAAGGGACCCCTGAAGCCGATCTTGGGAACGACGTCGCAGGTCATCGGTACCGCACGCCGGAAGAAACCGTACTGGCCGTGCGGTCAAGTTAGGGCAGCCTTATAGCACGGGGCCTAGGGACAAGAATGTGAGTCACGTCCTACACTCGCCCCATGCTTTGTGAATCGCTTCACATCCTCGACGGGAGGCTTGTGAACTATTTCACAAGCAAGGGGGCCGTCATGCACGGCCCGTAAGGGTTGCCTTACCCCCGGCGGTGTGACCCAGGTGACTTAGGGTGCCGACCGAGGGAAGCGGTGAACCCCGACTCGAAAACCGCAGCGGCGCGGAAAGGATGGCGAAAACCCCGTGCTGATGTTGCCCGTGCTGACCCAGGCGAGCACCCCCTCGGTGCCCAACCTGGACATGTACCTCCCCCTGGTCCTCTTGTTCGTCCTCGCTCTCGCGTTCGCGGTGCTTTCGGTGCTGCTCGGCCCGCTCGTCGGCCCGAGCCGGGCCAACAAGGCGAAGCTCGCGGCCTACGAATGCGGTATCGAACCGTCGCCGCAGCCGGTCGTCGGCGGCGGCCGGATGCCGGTCGCGTACTACATCACCGCGATGCTGTTCATCCTGTTCGACATCGAGATGGTCTTCCTCTACCCGTTCGCGGTCTCCGCGGACGCGCTGGGCATGTTCGGCCTGGTGGAGATCGTGCTGTTCATCGCGACGGTCGGTTTCGCGTACGCCTACGTCTGGCGTCGCGGCGGCCTGGATTGGAACTAGAGAAGCATGGGCCTCGAAGAAAAACTCCCCAACGGCATCCTGCTCGCCAGCCTTGAAGGCCTGGTCAACTGGGCGCGCAAGAACTCGATGTGGCCCGCCACCTTCGGTCTCGCCTGCTGCGCGATCGAGATGATGACCGTCGGCGGTTCCCGCTACGACATCGCGCGTTTCGGCATGGAGCGCTTCAGCGCGACGCCGCGCCAGGCGGATCTGATGATCGTCGCCGGCCGCGTCACGCAGAAGATGGCGCCGGTGCTCCGCCAGATCTACGACCAGATGGCCGAGCCCAAGTGGGTGCTGGCGATGGGCGTCTGCGCCTCTTCCGGCGGGATGTTCAACAACTACGCCGTGGTGCAGGGCGTCGACCACATCGTCCCGGTCGACATGTACCTCCCCGGCTGCCCGCCGCGCCCCGAAATGCTGCTCGACGCGATCCTGAAGCTGCACGCCAAGATCCAGGACGAGCCGATCAACGCCCGCCGGGCCGCGATCCGCGCGGCCAGCGGTGAGCGCACCGAGCTGATCGCCTCCTCGATCAAGTACGCGAAGAAGTGAGCGACGTGCCTGAAGAAACTCCCGAAGTCCCCGAAACCGGCGGCGAGCAGTCCAGCGCCGACCGTCCCGAGGGCGGTCTCGAACCGCAGGGCACGCGGCCTGCCGAGCCGGTCGTCACCGGTAAAGAGCGCCAGGGCATGTTCGGCGTGCGTGGCACCGGCGACACCTCCGGTTACGGCGGCGTCCGCCTCCCCGCGTACAGCCCGCCCCCGGCGGAGCGCCCGTACGGCGGCTGGTTCGACGAGTTCGCCGACGAGTTCTACGCGGCCTTGGCGGACAACAAGATCCCGGCGAACGCGATCCTGCAGACCACGGTCGACCGCGGCGAGATCACCTTCTACGTCGCCCGCGAGCACCTCGTCGAGATCGCCAAGGTCCTGCGTGACGACACCGGTCTCCGTTTCGAGCTGCTCAGCTCCGTCTCCGGCGTGGACTACGGCGTCGACGTCCCGCAGCGGCTGCACTCGGTCTACCACTTCACGTCGATGACCTACCGCCGCCGCATCCGGCTCGAGGTCACCCTCGACATCGAAGACCCGCACGTCCCGTCGCTGGTCGGGGTCTACCCGACGGCCGACTGGCAGGAGCGGGAAACCTGGGACATGTTCGGCATCGTCTACGACGGGCACCCGGCGCTGACCCGCATCCTCATGCCGGACGACTGGGACGGCCACCCCCAGCGCAAGGACTACCCGCTCGGCGGGATCCCGGTCGAATACAAGGGCGCGGAGATCCCGCCGCCGGACCAGCGGAGGTCGTACTCGTGAGCATTCACGACGAAGCAACCGAAGTTCCCGAAGCCGACTCCCGCGACACGACCGAAGGCCGCGTCTACACCGTTTCCGGCGGTGACTGGGAAGACCTCATCGAGGACTCCCGCCACGACGAGCGCATGGTCATCAACATGGGCCCGCAGCACCCGTCGACGCACGGCGTGCTCCGGCTCGTGCTGGAGATGGAGGGCGAGACCGTCACCCAGCTCCGCTCGGTCATCGGCTACCTCCACACCGGGATCGAGAAGAACTGCGAGTACCGCACGTGGACCCAGGGCGTCACCTTCGTGACGCGCATGGACTACCTCGCTCCGCTCTCGACCGAGATGGCGTACTGCCTCGGCGTCGAGAAGCTGCTCGGTATCCAGGCCCCGCGCCGCGCCGAACTGCTGCGCGTGATGCTGCTGGAGATCAACCGCATCGGTTCGCACCTGGTCTACATCGCCACCGGCGGGATGGAACTCGGTGCCACCACGGCGATGACGCTCGGTTTCCGTGAGCGCGAAGAGGTCCTGCATCTGCTGGAGCACCTCACCGGGCTCCGGATGAACCACGCGTTCATCCGGCCCGGCGGTCTCGCGCAGGACATGCCGGACGACTACCAAGAGGTCGTCAGCGCGTTCGTCAAGACGATGGACGAGCGGCTTCCCTTGTACGACAAGCTCTTCACCGGTCAGCCGATCTGGCGCAACCGGCTCAAGGGCGTCGGGTACCTGCCGGTCGACGCCTGCCTCGCGCTCGGTGTCACCGGCCCGGTGCTGCGCAGCGCCGGTCTCCCGTGGGACATGCGCAAGACCGAGCCGTACTCCCGCTACGACGAGTTCGAGTTCGACATCCCGACCTCGACCGAGGCGGACTGCTGGGCGCGCTACCTGCTGCGCGTCGAGGAGATGCACCAGAGCCTGCGGATCATCAAGCAGTGCCTGAAGAAGCTCGAGCCGGGCCCGGTCATGGTCGAGGACAAGAAGGTCGCCTGGCCGGCGCAGCTCTCGATCGGCAGCGACGGCATGGGCAACTCGCTCGAGCACGTCCGCAAGATCATGGGCCAGTCGATGGAATCGCTGATCCATCACTTCAAGCTGGTCACCGAGGGCTTCAAGGTCCCGCCGGGCCAGACCTACACGTCGGTGGAATCGCCGCGCGGCGAACTCGGGGTGCACCTGGTCTCCGACGGCGGCACCAGGCCGTTGCGGGTCCACGTGCGCGAACCGAGTTTCGTGAACCTGCAGTCGATGCCCGCGATGGCCGAAGGCGGCCTGGTGGCGGACGTGATCGCCGCCATCGCCTCGATCGACCCCGTCATGGGGGGAGTGGACCGTTGAGCACCCAGCCCGGAACGACACCGACGCCCGAGCCCGGCACCAGCCTGGCCGAGCAGACCCATATCGCCGCCGGTGGTGACGTCGACGTGATCGCGATCGCGCCGGATCCCGCCGAGGCGGAGGGGATCCTGGAGAACGCGAAACTCGAAGACATCTTCGACGCCGACACCTACGCCAAGGCGCAGGACCTGATCTCGCGGTACCCGCAGTCGAGGTCGGCGCTGCTGCCGATGCTGCACCTCGTGCAGTCGGTGCAGGGGTACGTGAGCCAGGAGGGCATTGCCTTCTGCGCGCAGAACCTGGACCTGTCCGACGCCGAGGTCAGCGCGGTCGCGACGTTCTACACCATGTACAAGCGCCGCCCGTGCGGCGAGCACCTGGTGAGCGTCTGCACGAACACGCTGTGCGCGGCCATGGGCGGCGACGCGATCTACAAGAAGCTCCAGACGCATCTCGGTTCCGAAGAGAAGCCGTTGGGGCACAACGAGACCGCGGGCACGCCGAACGAGCCCGGCTCGATCACGCTGGAGCACGCCGAATGTCTCGCGGCCTGTGACCTCGCCCCGGTCATCCAGGTCAACTACGAGTACTTCGACAACCAGACCGAGGACAAGGCCGTCGCGCTGGTCGACGCGTTGCAGGCGGGCAAGAAGCCCGCTCCGACGCGCGGCGCGCCGCTGACGAACTTCAAGGGCGCCGAACTGCAGCTCGCCGGGTTCTTCCCGGAGGACGCGCAGCAGTACCGCACGGACGTCGACGGTCCTTCGCAGGCCGTCGAAACCCTGCGGGGAGCGCAAGTCGCGCAGGAGCGCGGCTGGACCGCTCCCGCCATGAAGGACGTTCCGCTCCCCGAAGTGGAGAAGAAGTAATGGCCGATCCCATCACCCCGGTCCTCACGAAGCGCTGGCTTTCGCCCAATTCCTGGACGATCCAGTCCTACGAAGCCCTCGAGGGCTACACCGCGATCCGCAAGGCGCTCAAGGCCACTCCCGAGCAGATCGTCCAGCTGGTCAAGGACTCCGGCCTCCGCGGCCGT
This sequence comes from Amycolatopsis sp. NPDC057786, assembly GCF_042797905.1. Taxonomy (NCBI): domain Bacteria; kingdom Bacillati; phylum Actinomycetota; class Actinomycetes; order Pseudonocardiales; family Pseudonocardiaceae; genus Amycolatopsis; species Amycolatopsis sp. NPDC057786. Next base: position 191,434 of record NZ_JBHVKW010000001.1, on the reverse strand, counting down.
GGCGGCGCGGGCTTCCCGGCCGGCATCAAGTGGTCCTTCATGCCGCCGAACGAGGACAAGCCGCACTACCTCGTCATCAACGCCGACGAGGGCGAGCCGGGCACCTGCAAAGACATCCCGCTGATGATGGCGGACCCGCACTCGCTGATCGAGGGCTGCATCATCGCCTCGTACGCGATGCGCTCGCACCACTGCTTCATCTACGTCCGCGGCGAGGCGCTGCACTGCATCCGCCGCCTCAACGCGGCCGTGCGCGAGGCGTACGAAGCGGGCTACCTCGGCAAGAACATCCTCGACTCCGGATTCGACCTCGACATCACCGTGCACGCGGGCGCCGGGGCGTACATCTGCGGCGAGGAGACGGCGCTGCTGGACTCGCTGGAAGGCCGTCGCGGCCAGCCGCGGCTCAAGCCGCCGTTCCCGGCCGCCGCGGGTCTCTACGCCGCGCCGACCACGGTGAACAACGTCGAGACCATCGCCAGCGCGCCGTACATCGTCAACGGTGGTTCGAGCTGGTTCCGCGAGATGGGCCGCGAGAAGTCGCCCGGCCCGAAGATCTACTCGATCTCCGGCCACGTCGAGAAGCCCGGCCAGTACGAATGCCCGCTCGGCACCACGCTGCGCGAGCTGCTGGACATGGCGGGTGGCATGAAGGACGGCATCCCGCTGAAGTTCTGGACGCCGGGTGGTTCGTCCACGCCGATGTTCACCGCCGAGCACCTCGATGTTCCGCTGGACTTCGAGGGCGCGGCGGAAGCCGGGTCGATGCTGGGCACGACGGCCGTGCAGGTCTTCAACGAGACCGTTTCCGTGCCGTGGGCCGTGATGAAGTGGACGCAGTTCTACGAGCACGAGTCCTGCGGCAAGTGCACGCCGTGCCGTGAGGGCACGTACTGGCTGGCGCAGATCCTGGAGCGCATGGTCGAGGGCAAGGGCACCGAGGAGGACATCGACACCCTGCTCGACGTCTGCGACAACATCCTCGGCCGGTCGTTCTGCGCACTCGGCGACGGCGCGGTCTCGCCGATCCAGAGCGGGATCAAGTACTTCCGGGATGAATTCCTGGCTTTGTGTCAAGCAAACAAGCGCGAATTGGTGGGGGCGCAGGCATGACGATCGCACCCGACAAGCCCGAGACGTCCACAGAGGACACTCCGGTTCCCGAGGGCCACGTCAAGCTGGTCATCGACGGTGAAGAGGTCATCGCGCCCAAGGGCGAGCTGCTGATCCGCACCGCCGAGCGGCTCGGCACGGTCATCCCGCGCTTCTGCGACCACCCGCTGCTCGACCCGGCCGGCGCCTGCCGCCAGTGCCTGGTCGAGGTCGAGATGGGCGGCCGTCCGATGCCGAAGCCGCAGGCATCGTGCACCATGACGGTCGCCGACGGCATGGTCGTGAAGACCCAGCTGACCTCGGCCGTCGCGGACAAGGCTCAGCAGGGTGTGATGGAGCTGCTGCTCATCAACCACCCGCTGGACTGCCCCGTCTGCGACAAGGGCGGCGAATGCCCGCTGCAGAACCAGGCGCTCGCGCACGGCCGCGCGGACTCCCGCTTCGTCGACACGAAGCGGACGTTCCCGAAGCCGCTGCCGATCTCCTCGCAGGTGCTGCTGGACCGCGAGCGGTGCGTGCTCTGCCAGCGCTGCACCCGGTTCTCCCGCGAGATCGCCGGCGACCCGTTCATCGAGCTGCTCGAACGCGGCGCCCACCAGCAGATCGGTACCGCCGAGACCGCGGACGTGCTGGACCTGGCTTCGCGGACCACGTCGGGCCAGCCGTTCCAGTCGTACTTCTCCGGCAACGTCATCCAGATCTGCCCGGTCGGCGCGCTGACGTCGGCCGCGTACCGGTTCCGTTCGCGGCCGTTCGACCTGGTGTCCGCGCCGAGCGTATGCGAGCACTGCTCGTCCGGTTGCGCCGAGCGGACCGACTTCCGCCGCGGCAAGGTCATGCGGAAGCTCGCGGGCGACGACCCCGAGGTCAACGAAGAGTGGATCTGCGACAAGGGCCGGTTCGCCTTCCGCTACGCCACCGCCGATGACCGCATCCGCCGTCCGCTGATCCGCAACGCCGACGGCGTGCTCGAAGAGGCTTCCTGGACCGACGCGCTGCGCGCGGCCGCGGCCGGGCTCGCCGAGGCGCGGGACGGCAAGGGCGCCGCGGTGCTCACCGGTGGCCGCCTGACCGTCGAGGACGCCTACGCGTACTCGAAGTTCGCGCGGATCGCCTTGGGCACCAACGACATCGACTTCCGGGCGCGTCCGCACTCGGCCGAGGAGCTGGGTTTCCTCGCGTCGCACGTGGTCGGGACGACGCCGGAGAGTGGCGTCACGTTCGGCGAGATCGAGCGGGCACGCACGGTGCTGTGCGTCGCGTTCGAGCCGGAGGACGAGGCGCCGATCGTGTTCCTGCGGCTGCGCAAGGCGGCCCGCAAGAACCGCACCCGCGTCGTCCACTTGGGACAGTGGACCACCTCGTCGGTCCGCAAGACCTTCGGTGAGCTGCTGGCCTGCGCGCCGGGCGCCGAGGCTGCCGCGATCGACGGCATCGCGCAGCACGCGCAGGACGTCGACCAGGCGCTTTCGGCTGAGGGCTCGGTGATTCTCGTCGGCGAGCGTGCCGCCGAGGTCCCGGGTCTCTTCTCGGCCCTGCACCGGCTGGTGGAGCGCACCGGCGCCCGGCTCGCGTGGATCCCGCGTCGCGCGGGTGAGCGCGGTGCCCTGGCGGCGGGCGCGGCGCCGACGCTGCTGCCCGGTGGTCGCTCGGTCGCCGACGCAGAGGCTCGTGCCGAGATCGAAAAGGCTTGGGGCGTCACGCTTCCCGCCACGGAAGGCCGCGACACCACCGCCATCCTCAAGGCGGCGGCCGAGAACGGCCTCGACGGCCTCCTGGTCGGCGGCGTCGACCCGGACGACCTGCCGGATCCGGGCCTGGCGTTGCGGGCACTCGTGAACGCGAAGTTCGTGGTGAGCCTGGAGCTGCGGCACAGCGCGGTCACCGAGCACGCGAACGTCGTCCTCCCGATCGCCCCGGCGGTCGAGAAGGCGGGCAGCTACCTGAACTGGGAAGGCCGCCGCCGCGAGTTCGCCGTCACCCTCGAAGGCACCGGCGCCCTGCCGGACTGCCGGGTGCTCGACACCCTCGCCGTCGAGATGGACGCGGACATCTTCACGCAGACGCCGGCCGCCGCTGCCGCCGATCTGGCCAAGCTGCCTGCTAGGAAAGGCTCCTTCCTTGCAGAATTTGCAAGTAAAGGACCTTTCATGGCACGCGCGGAGGCGGGGAACGGCAAGGTCCTCCTCGCCACCTGGCGGCAGCTGATCGACAACGGTTCGCTGCAGGACGGTGAGCCGCATCTCAAGGGCACGCAGCGCGAGGTCGTCGCCAAGCTCTCGGCGAAGACCGCCGAAGGCCTCGGCAAGACCGTGAAGGTCTCCACCGAACGCGGTTCCATCACGTTGCCGATCGAGGTCGCGGACCTGCCGGACGGCGTCGTGTGGCTCCCGGGCAACTCCGACGGCTCGGCCGTCCGCGCCTCTCTCGGCGCGGGGCACGGTTCGGCCGTCACCCTCACCGGAGGTGAGAAGTGACTCCGTTGCTCAGCCAGATGCCGGACGCCGCCGAGCGGGCGGCGCTGCTGGCCGACGACCCGTTGTGGCTGATCCTGATCAAGACGGTCGTCATCCTGCTGATCGGCCCGATCCTGACGATCTTCCTGATCGTCTGGGAGCGCAAGGCGGTCGGCCGGATGCAGAACCGTCCCGGCCCGAACCGGGTCGGTCCCGGCGGCTACCTGCAGTCCCTCGCGGACGCGATCAAGCTGCCGTTCAAGGAACAGATCATCCCGGACACCGCCGACCGCAAGGTTTACTTCCTCGCGCCGGTGATCTCCGCGGTGCCGGCGCTGATCGCGCTGGCCGCGATCCCGTTCGGCCCGGTGGTCTCGATCTTCGGTGAGCGCACCACGCTCCAGCTGGTCGACCTGCCGGTCGGTGTGCTGGTGATCCTGGCCTGCTCCTCGATCGGCGTGTACGGCCTCGTGCTGGCCGGCTGGTCTTCCGGTTCGCCGTATCCGCTGCTCGGCGGACTGCGAAGCGCGGCTCAGGTGATCTCCTACGAGATCGCGATGGGTCTCTCCATCGTCGGCGTGATCCTCTACGCCGGTTCGATGTCGACCTCGCAGATCGTCGAGTCGCAACAGACCGGCTGGTACTTCTACCTGCTGCTGCCGAGCTTCGTGATCTACCTGATCTCCATGGTCGGCGAGACCAACCGCGCGCCGTTCGACCTCCCCGAAGCCGAATCCGAGCTGGTCGGCGGTTTCCACACCGAGTACAGCTCGATGAAGTTCGCGATGTTCTTCCTCGCCGAGTACGTCAACATGGTGATCGTCTCGGCGTTCGCGACGACGTTGTTCCTCGGTGGCTGGAAGTTCCCGTTCGTCGGCGCCGACCACGCGCTGAACCAGGGCTGGCTCCCGCTGATCTGGTTCTCCGCGAAGCTGTTCATCCTGCTGTTCGGCTTCATCTGGCTGCGCGGCACGCTGCCGCGGCTGCGGTACGACCAGTTCATGCGGCTGGGCTGGAAGGTCCTGGTGCCGGTCAACCTGGTCTGGATCGTCGTGATCGTCACGGTCCGCGCGATCAAGAACTCGGGTGGCCTGTCCACCCCGCAGATCCTCATCGGCGGCGGCGCGCTCATCCTCGTCGTCGTCATCCTGAGCCTGCTGCTGCCGGACAAGAAGGTCCCGGACGACGACTACGTCCCGGTGACCGGTGGCGGGTTCCCGGTGCCGCCGCTCGACCTGCAGGTTCCGGAGAAGACCCCGCGTCAGAAGGCCATCGCGAAGGCCGAAGCCCGGGCTGCCAAACGCAAGCCCGCGGCGGTTTCCAGTGGAAGGGAGGCCGGCGATGGGGATGTTTGATCCCATCAAGGGTTTCGGTGTCACCTTCGGGATGATGTTCAAGAAGGTCGCCACCGAGGAGTACCCGGAGGCGGGCGCCCCCGCCGCTCCGCGCTACCACGGCAGGCACCAGCTGAACCGCCACCCGGACGGGCTGGAGAAATGCGTCGGCTGCGAGCTGTGCGCGTGGGCGTGCCCGGCGGACGCGATCTTCGTCGAAGGCGGCGACAACACCGAAGAGGCGCGTTACTCGCCCGGTGAGCGGTACGGCGCCGACTACCAGATCAACTACCTGCGCTGCATCGGCTGCGGGTTGTGCGTCGAGGCCTGCCCGACCCGGTCCCTGACGATGATCAACTTCTACGAGCTGGCCGACGACGACCGGCAGCGGTTGATCTACACCAAGGAAGACCTCCTCGCGCCGCTGCTGCCCGGTATGGAGCAGCCGCCGCACCCGATGCGGCTGGGCGACAACGAGCAGGACTACTACGTCAACGGCCCGGAACTCGCACGGAAGCCCGCTGAGCCGAAGGAGCCGGTCCAGTGATCACGGCTTTCCTCGCACAGACCGACGTTTCGGCAGGCATCACCACCGGCGAGACCATCGCGTTCTGGGTGCTCGGCCCGCTCGCCCTGCTCGGCGGGCTCGGCATGATCTTCTCCCGCAACGCCGTGCATTCGGCGCTGTGGCTGGTCCTCACGATGCTGTGCCTCGGCGCGCTGTACATGATCCAGCAGGCGCCGTTCCTCGGCTTCACGCAGATCATCGTCTACACCGGCGCGATCATGATGCTGTTCCTGTTCGTGCTGATGCTGGTCGGCCGGGAGAGTTCCGACTCGGTCGTCGAAGTGCTGCGCGGACAGCGGGTCATGGCGACCCTGCTCGGCATCGGTGTCGGCGGGCTGCTCGCCGCGGGTCTCGCCCGCGCAATGGCCAACGTGACCCCGGCCCTGCCGGTCGACCCGGCGAACGTCGACGGTGGCGGCCCCGGCGGGCTGGGACGGCTGATCTTCACCAAGTACCTGTTCCCGTTCGAGCTCACCTCGGCGCTGCTGATCACCGCCGCGCTCGGCGCGATGGTGCTCGCGTTCACCGACCGGCACGCCAAGGGCGGCAAGAAGAACCAGAAGGAACTCGTCGTCGACCGGTTCACCGGAAAGCACGACCGGCCTTCGCCGCTGCCCGGCCCCGGTGTCTTCGCCACGGCCAACTCGGTCGCCACCCCGGCGCTGCTGCCCGACGGCTCGATCGCCAGGGAATCGCTCTCGGAGATCATCGAGTCGACTTCGGCCGCACAGCTGGAACACGAGCGGAAGCAGGTCGCCGGGACGGAAGACGGACCCGACGCCCACGCGCTCGTGGGTAAGAAAGAAGGGGACGAGGAATGACCCCGACGTACTACCTGCTCCTGTCCGCGCTGCTGTTCGCCATCGGCGCGGTCGGGGTGCTGGTGCGCCGCAACGCGATCGTCGTGTTCATGTGCATCGAGCTGATGTTGAACGCGGCGAACCTGTCCCTGGTCACGTTCGCCCGGATCAACGGGTCGCTGGACGGCCAGGTGATGGCGTTCTTCGTGATGGTCGTGGCCGCCGCGGAGGTCGTGGTGGGGCTGGCGATCATCATGGCGATCTTCCGCACCCGGCGCTCGGCCTCGGTCGACGACACCAACCTGCTGAAGTACTAGGAGCACCGAGTTGACCGCATCATCGTGGCTGCTGGTGGCTTTTCCCGCCCTCGGCGCCCTTATCCTTCTGCTGGCCGGTAAGCGGGCCAGGGGCTGGGGACACCTCCTCGGCAGTGCGACCGTCTCACTGTCCTTCGTGTACGGCCTGTTGCTGTTCTTCACGGCCGACACGAAGGCAACCGCGGACGTCAAACTGTTCTCGTGGATCCCGGTTTCGGCGCTGCAGGTCGACTTCGGGCTCCGGATCGACGCGCTTTCGCTGACGTTCGTGCTGCTGATCACCGGCGTCGGCATGCTGATCCACTTCTACTCGATCGGCTACATGGCCGAGGACCGCGACCGGTCGCGGTTCTTCGCCTACCTCAACCTGTTCGTCGCCTCGATGCTGATCCTGGTGCTGGGCAACAGCTTCGTGACGCTGTACCTCGGCTGGGAAGGCGTGGGTCTCGCCTCTTACCTGCTCATCGGCTGGTACCAGGACCGTCCGTCCGCGGCCACCGCGGCGAAGAAGGCGTTCCTGATGAACCGCGTCGGTGACGTCGGGCTCGCGCTGGCGATCTTCCTGATGTTCAAGTACGTCGGGAGCACCGGTTACGCCGAGGTCTTCGGCGCCGTCGGCCAGATCCCGACCGGCGCGGTCACCGCGATCGCGATCCTGCTGCTGCTGGGCGCCTGCGGTAAATCCGGTCAGTTCCCGCTCCAGGCGTGGCTTCCCGACGCGATGGAGGGCCCGACCCCGGTCTCTGCCCTGATCCACGCGGCGACGATGGTCACCGCCGGCGTCTACCTGGTCGCCCGCGCGCACGAGATCTTCAACGCCACCCCGGACGGCCGCCTGATCGTCACCCTCGTCGGTACGGTCACGCTGCTGATCGGGTGCATCATCGGCTGCGCCTACGACGACATCAAGAAGGTCCTGGCGTACTCCACGGTCAGCCAGATCGGGTACATGATGCTCGCCGTCGGCCTCGGGCCGATCGCCTACGCGCTCGGCATCATGCACCTGGTCGCGCACGGTTTCTTCAAGGCAGGGCTGTTCCTCGGGGCCGGTTCGGTCATGCACGCCATGAACGACGAGGTCGACATGCGGAAGTTCGGCGGGCTGCGCAAGCACCTGCCGGTCACCTTCTGGACCTTCGCGCTCGGCTACCTGGCGCTGATCGGCATCCCGCCGCTCTCGGGCTTCTTCACCAAGGACGCGATCATCGAAGCGGCGCTGTCCCAGGGCGGCTGGCGCGGCTGGGTGATGGGCGGCGCGGCACTGCTCGGCGCCGGGCTCACCGCGTTCTACATGACGCGCCTGATGGTGATGACCTTCTTCGGCAAGGAACGCTGGAAGGAGATCAAGAGCTCCGACGGCCGCGACTTCCACCCGCACGAGTCTCCGGCGATCATGAAGTGGCCGATGATCATCCTGGCGATCGGCTCGATCGGCGCCGGTGCGTTCTTCGCCCTCGGCGACCGGTTCGCCGAATGGCTTTCGCCGGTGGTCGGCCCGCTCGAAGAGGGTGGCCACAGTGTCATCCCGCACGCGCTGGTCCCGATCCTCACCGTGGCGCTCTCGGTGCTCGGCGCGGCGGCGGCGTGGCTCTTCGTCGGCCGTAAGGACGTTCCGGTGGAACGCCCCGAGCGGGTCTCGGCCGTGGTCAAGGCCGCGCGCAACGACCTGTACGGCAACACCTTGAACGAGACGCTGGTCGCCCGCCCGGGCACCTGGCTCGCCCGCGCGCTGGTCTACGTGGACAACCGCGGGGTCGACGGCGCGGTCAACGGCCTCGCCGCCGGGCTCGGTGGCGGATCCGGGCGCCTGCGCCGCCTGCAGACCGGCTTCGTCCGCTCGTACGCACTGTCCATGCTGGGCGGCACATTCCTGCTTCTGGCGGCACTCCTGCTGGTGAGGTTCTCCTGATGACCTGGGTTCTCGCATCCATCCTGCTGCCGCTGCTCGGTGCGGCGGTCGTCGCCGGGATGAAGAAAAACGACAGGCTGGCGACGATCACCGCGCTCGTGGTGTCGCTCCTGACGTTCCTGCTGGTGATCCCGATGTGGGCGAGCTATTCGCCGGCCGGGGACCGCATCCAGCAGAAGTCCTCGATGGACTGGATCCCGAACTTCGGTATCCACATCTCGTTCGGCATCGACGGCATCGCGCTGGTGATGATCGCGGTCATCGGCCTGCTGGTGCCGATCGTGGTCGGTGCGCTGGGCCTGACCGACAAGCTCCCTGCCGGGCGCTCGGCGGGCGGGTTCCTGTCGCTGATCCTGGTGCAGGAGGCGCTGACCATCGCGGTGTTCGCCGCGACCGACGTCTTCCTGTTCTACGTGCTGTTCGAGATCATGCTGATCCCGATGTACTTCCTGATCGGCGGCTACGGCGGCGCGAACCGGCAGTACGCGGCGGTCAAGTTCTTCCTGTACTCGTTCCTCGGCGGCCTGATCATGCTGGCCTCGGCGATCGGGGCGTATTCGCTGGCGTCGGACGAGCTCGGCAAGGGCACCTTCGACTGGGAAACGCTCGTCACGGTCGTCCGCGACGCTCCGCTGGGCACGCAGATCTGGCTGTTCATCGGGTTCTTCCTCGCGTTCGCGATCAAGGCCCCTTTGGTGCCGTTCCACACCTGGCTGCCGGACGCCGCGGGCCAGGCGCCCATCGGTGTCGCGGTCCTGCTGGTCGGCGTGCTGGACAAGGTCGGCACGTTCGGGTTCCTGCGCTACTGCCTCCCGATGTTCCCCGACGCCAGCAAGGAACTCGCGCCTTGGGTGCTGGTGCTCGCCGTCGCGGGTGTCCTTTACGGCTCGATCCTCGCGGCCGGGCAGCGCGACATGAAGCGGTTCATCGCCTACGTGTCGATCGCCCACTTCGGCTTCATCGCGCTGGGCATCTTCACCTTCAACGAGCAGGCGATGGTCGGCTCGGTGTCGTACATGCTGAACCACAGCCTCGCCACCGGCATGCTGATCGTGGTCGTCGGCCTGATCGTGATGCGCGGCGGGTCCACGCGGATCTCCGACTACGGCGGTATGGCGAAGGTGACCCCGCTGCTCGGCGGCATGCTGCTCATCGCCGGTCTGTCCACGTTGTCCCTGCCCGGCACGAACTCCTTCATCAGTGAGTTCCTGGTGCTGCTGGGGTCCTTTGTGGACTACCCGGTCTACACGATCATCGCGACGGTCGGCATGGTGCTGGCCGCGGCGTACGTGCTCTGGCTCTACCAGCGCGTCATGCAGGGACCCGTCCGCGGTGACGCCCTGATCGGCGCCGGCGGAGGCCCCGGCACGGCCATGGCTCCGGAACTCGGGGCCACCAAAGCCATCAAGGACCTCGGCGGCAAGGAGATCGCGATCCTGGCGCCGATGGTCGTGCTGATCATCGCGCTCGGGTTCTATCCCAAGCCGGTGCTCGACACGATCACCCCGTCGGTGCAGCAGACCATGTCTGCCGTGCAGGGAGGCAAGTAAACCGTGCTCTTCTTGACTCAGACGCCGGCGGTGCAGCTGCCGTCGATCGACTACTTCGCCGTCACGCCGATCCTGATCATCCTCGGGGCCGCGTGTGTCAGCGTGCTGTTCGAAGCCTTCCTGCCCAAGCACATGCGATGGCCGTCGCAGGTCTTCCTGTCCCTGGTCGGGATCGGGGCGGCGGGCGTCTTCCTGGTCTGGTACGCCAGCTCCTCCGCGCCGAAGAACGGCATCACGACCTTCAGCGGCTCGATCGCCGTCGACCGGCCGTCGCTGTTCCTCTGGGGCACGCTGCTGGCGCTGGCGCTGGGCGCGTTGCTGTTGATCGCGGACCGCTCGGTCGAGCCGGGCGGCGCGTTCGTCGCGCAGGCCGGTATCCGCCCCGGCACGGTCCAGGACCGCGCGCAGGTCGGCACCACCGGGATGCAGACCGAGGTCTTCCCGCTGACGCTGTTCGCGCTCGGCGGCATGATGGCGTTCGTCGCGGCCAACGACCTGCTCACCATGTTCATCGCGCTCGAAGTGCTGAGCCTGCCGCTGTACCTGATGTGCGGGCTCGCCCGCCGTCGCCGCCTGCTTTCGCAGGAGTCGGCGGTCAAGTACTTCCTGCTCGGCGCCTTCTCGTCGGCGTTCTTCCTCTACGGTCTCGCGCTGCTGTACGGCTACGCGAACTCCGTGAAGCTCTCGGACATCGCCAACGCCGCCGCCGGTTCGGATCGGTCGGACACGCTGCTGTTCGCCGGGCTCGGGCTGGTCGCGGTCGGCCTGCTGTTCAAGGGTTCGGTCGGTCCGTTCCACACCTGGACCCCGGACGTCTACCAGGGCGCGCCGACCCCGGTCACCGCGTTCATGGGCGCCTGCACCAAGGTCGCCGCGTTCGGCGGGATCCTGCGGGTGTTCCAGGTGGCGTTCGAGTCGACGAGCTGGGAATGGCGCGGCGTGCTCTGGGCCGTCGCGATCATCTCGATGCTGATCGGCGCGGTGCTGGGTCTCACGCAGACCGACGTGAAGCGCATGATCGCCTACTCGTCCATCGCGCACGCCGGGTTTCTGCTCATCGGTGCGATCACGATGACCGAGGAAGGCCTGTCGAGCACGCTGTTCTACCTGCTGGCCTACGGTTTCACCACGCTCGCCGCGTTCGGTGTCGTCTCGCTGGTGCGTGACGCGAACGGTGAGGCGACGCACCTGTCCGCGTGGGCGGGTCTGGCGAAGCGGTCTCCGGTGCTGGCCGGCGTGTTCACCTTCCTGCTGCTCGCGCTGGCCGGTATCCCGCTGACCAGTGGTTTCGTCGGGAAGTTCGTGGTGTTCTCGGCGGCCCTGTCCGACGGGATGGCGCCGCTGGTCGTCGTCGCCCTGGTCTTCAGCGCCGTCGCCGCGTTCTTCTACCTGCGCGTGATCGTGTTGATGTACTTCTCCGAGCCCGCCCCCGACGGCCCGACCGTCACCGTGCCCGGCGCGTTCACCACCACGGCGATCACGCTCGGCGTCATCGTCACGCTGGTGCTCGGCCTGCTCCCGGCGTTCGCCCTCGACTGGGCGGGTTCCGGCGGTTTCGCCCTCAAGTAGTCCCGGCTTCGCGGAAGGCCCCCTCGCTGACGTGAGGGGGCTTTTTCGTGTCAGTGCGACGTCAGAGCGGTGTCAGGCCGCACCTCGATAGTTGCCTCATGACCAAGAACAGCACTGCCACGATCACCGCCCCCTGGACCGGAATGGTGCCGGTCGACGACACCGCGCTCGCCGTCACCGACACCGGTGGCCCCGGCATCCCGGTCGTCTACCTGAACGGCCAGTTCGCGACCCAGGGCTACTGGCGGCGGGTCCTCGCCGACCTGGGCTCGGACTTCCGCCACATCACCTACGACGAGCGTGCCCGCGGCAAGTCGCGGCGTTCGGCCGACTATTCCATGGAGGCCGCCGTCCGCGACGTCGACGCCGTCCTCGAAGCCAGGGGAGTGGAGCGCGCGCTGGTGGTGGGCTGGTCCTACGGCGCGGTCGTCGCGGCGCACTGGGCCGCCCGGAACCCGGAGCGCGCCCTCGGCGCGGTCCTGGTCGACGGCGCGTTCCCGTACGACTGGCTCGACGACGCCATGGAGCAACGGATCCGGAAAATGTTCAAGCGGCTCAACCTGATCATGCCGCTGCTGCGCCCGACCGGGCTGGCCCCGCGAATGACCGCGGCCCAGCAGGCGGAGAGCAACATCGAACTCGGCAAGCTCTCGCGGGAGGCCGAGCTGGGCCCGGTGCTCGACGGCATCACCGTGCCGACGCGATACGTGCTCGCCTCGGGCACCTCCTTCGGCAGCAAGGGAGACGAGCAGGAACAGATCCGGACCGGGCTCGACGCGGTGACCGTGCGCAACCCGAACATCAAGGTGAGCGCGAAGGTCGAGAGCAACCACGGAGCCTTGCTGCGCAAGGACTTCCCGGCCATTTCGGAAGCCGTTCGCGAGGTCGCCCGGCTCGGCGAATGACTTGCTCCGCCGCACCGGGCAGGGTGCTCCCGATGCCGAAGCCCACACCCCAGGCGAGAGCCCTCGCCGACGGACTGCGAGCCGCGCGGAAGGCCGTCAGACTGGCCGCGACCGAGGTGGCCGACAAACTGGCGTGGTCCCAGTCGACGATCAGCCGGATCGAAACCGGCCTGCGCGCGGCGTCCGCCGAGGAGGTGTCGGCGCTGCTCGCGGTGTATCAGGTGACAGGGGAGCGTCGAGAAGCGCTGCTCTCGCTGTCTCGGGACAGCGGGCCGTGGTGGTTCGCCGACGCTTCCCTCCAGGTGAACACGCTCGCACAGTACGAAAAGGAGGCCACCAAGATCGTTGCCTTCGGGGCGACGCTCCTGCCCGGTCCGCTTCGGACGCCTGCCTACGCGAGGGCTGCGAACTCTTCCGCCACAGTGCTGGGCCAGAAGAGATTTGTCGCCTATATCGACGAAGCGACGCTGCACCGTCAGGTCGGTGGGCCGCTGGTGATGGCGAATCAGCTTCGGCATCTCGTCACGATGGCGGAGCGGTCCACCGTCGAACTCCGGGTCATCCCGTTCGCCGCCGGAGCGCATGCGGGCGATGCCCACGTTCTGCTGGAATTCGGCGACGCACCGCCGGTGGTGTACCTGGAACATCGGCGGTGCGGGCTGTTCCTGCACCGGCCCTGCGATGTCGAGCCCTACCTCCGGTCCACTGTGGACGCCGTCGCGCTGGATCCGGCGCGGTCGGTGCGCCTGATCGAGTCAGTGGTCGAGGCTTGCTCGCAGCGCGGCGACTTTCTGGGCCAGTAACGCGGGTTCTCCGGGCAGGACGGTGATGTACCGGTTCCGGGGAGAACCGCTCACGTGCATGGCCACCCGTCCGGAGCCGAGGTCCAAATAGGAGAGACCGTCCGTGGCCTCTGTGCGCTTTCCCCCGTCAGGGCGCATGGCCGCGGCGAAGAAACCGACACCGAAATAGGGCTGCTCGAACACCTCGTCCAGCTGGCGTGCTTCGCGGCTTCGGGACTCGGGCTCGTCGTAGAGACCGTCCCCGCCGCTGCTGTTGAAGTCGTCCTGAGGCAAGGAGAACGGGGCGAACCGCGCCGGCGGATACTCGGGCAGGTTCATCACGAGCGCGGCCGCGTGGTCGGTGGTCCGTACGCCTTTCAGCCACACGCGGTTCCCCTCGCAGATCGCGGTCACCGCGGCCCGTCCGCGTACGGCGACGAGCACGTTGTACTGTTCCGTCTCCGTTCGCAACGTCGCGTAGTACTCGGTGTTCGGCCGGTCGAGTATGTGCAGGACGTCCTCGAAGTCGCTGGTCAGCCGCTTGCCCTCGGTGAACCCGAGCCCGCCGAGCTCCTCGAACGCCGCCCTGTCCTCGCCGTTCCGCGACGACGGCGGGATATAGCGCAGCCCGCCCGCGAAGATCAGATGCGGATCTCCGCAGCCGGCGTGACGGAACGCGGTCAACAAGGTGTCGAGCGTGATCTCGACCGGGCGCGCGAGCACCACGTGTCTCCCTCCCCTGGGACTGTGGTGCTACTTCTTCTTCTCGCCGATCACCGGCGGCATCGGCTTCTCGGTGTAACCGCCGAAGGTCTCGTCGGGGTCCGGGTTCTGGAGGTACGCGGGAGCCTTCTTCTCCTTGTCCTCCTCGCCCTTCCCGCGAGCGGCGCCGGGCGCCATCGGCATCCCGTTCGCCCCGCCACGACCGGCCGAACCGGCAGCGCCCGCCGCACCACGGCCTGCCACGCCCTCGCCAGGCATGCCGGCGCCGCTTCGGCCACCCATGCCGGGCTGCTGTCCGGGCCCGCCTACTCCACCTGTCCCGCCTGGTCCGCGGAAGCCGCCGCCCGGCCCACCTGGTGACCTGACGCCCGAACCCGGAACCCCGGGGCCGCTCGTTCCCGGGCCGTACCCGGGTGGGAAGGCGCCGGGCGTGTTGTACGTGGGATTCGGCTTGCCGTTCGGCCCGAAGTCGAGGTTCGCCGCCGGTGGCACGACCGGAGTGGTCTGCGGCGGCGTGTACGAATTCGCGCGGGTCCCGTCGTCCGGCAACTGATAGCCGGGATGGTGCTGGCCCGGCTGGGGACCTTGCCCAGGCTGGGGCGCGGTGACACCCGTGCCCGGGCCGTTGGGGCCACTCGGCCCGCCGGTCCCGCTGGGCCCACTCGGACCTCGGTAGGGCTCGCCGACACGGTCTTCGCGTCCGTCGGAGCCGTCACCGAAACCCCTCACGGGCGGCTGCCCGCCGCCTTCGGCCAAGGCGACGCTGCCACCGGGGTCGGTGAGCTGCGCGTACTGGGCGGGCAGCTCGTCACCGTTGGCGGTGCTGGCGGAGTGGTAACTCGCGAAGGTGTCGATGTTGTGCTGGCTGTCGGCCTGGTACCCCTGGACCTTGCTCCAGTAGCTGACCAGGCCGCCGCTCATGGCGGACTTGACGTCCTCGGCAGTCGGCGCGGGCTGCTCGGGCGGCACCGGCTTGACCGAGTTCTTGGCCGTGCCGAAGGCGTCCATCTGCGCGCTGATCGCCGACTGGGCCACGGCTACATGCATGGTGTCATCCATGGCGGCTTCGACGAGAGGCTTGGTTGCGGCAACGGCCGCATCGCTGGCACCGCCTTGCCAGCCGCTGGCGGTCTTCTGACTGAGGGTTGTGATTCTCTGTATGCGCTCCTGATGCCGAGAGGCCAAGCTCGAGGCACCCGCTTGTGCCCTGGACAGCGAGTCGGTGCCTTCACCGGTGGTCACCATTTCGTAGATCTGGCTTGCTGTGAGCGGTCCAGCCGTCATCAGTTGCCCCCTCGGATGGTGGCCAGCACCCTGACTGCGGCTTCACGGGCAGCGTCGCACGGATCCTTCGTGCCGATGTTCGCCGATGACTGCAGCATCGGGATGCCAATCGTTTGGGTGTCGCTGATTCCGAGTGCCACTGAGCACTCGCCTTCAGCACGTTTGTCCTTGTCGCCGTAGGCAGTTACCGGATAGCCCTCGATCGCTTCCAATGGTTCGAGTAGCTGATAGGTCGTGCCCTTGGCCGCGTAGAAGGCAGCGGTACCGCTGTCCGGAATGTCGGGGAAGATCACGTCGATCCGTGGCCTGGTGGTGGAGGGAATGGACCACCTGCAGGCAGGGCCCGCCAAACCCGCCCGAGGAGCGGTCTCGATGTTGGGACCGAGGAGCTCTTCGACCTGGTTTTTGGCGAGAGCGGTGCAGGGGTCCTGTTTGAACCGGGTCACATCGATCGGGTGCTCAACCTTGGGAACGCCGGGGGGCGGGCTTGCCGAGGGCGACGAGCTCGGGCTGGTCCCGCCGCTAGAGGGTTCGGGGGAACCCTTCTGCGGGGTGGAGCAAGCAACGAGAGCGAGGGCGGCCAGGGTGACGATGATGGTGGTGCGTCGCATCAGAGGATGCCTTTCGGCTGTTGGTTGACGGCGGAGGCGGCACGCTCGTCTTCTGAGGCGTACTTGCCGAGAGCGGCGACGTACTTGGCGGCCATGTTCTCGCAGTAGGCAACACGCTGGTCCAGCGCTTCCATGAGAGCTCTGCCGGATTGCCGTGTGATCTCGGCGTTGTCCCCGCTCGCGTACTCCCGTCCCGGAGGCTGGGCCACGGCGATCAGCTCTGCATCGAAACGGTCATCCTGATACTCCTTGGCCAGGTCCGTCCACTCTTTCACCAGCTCGTGGAGGGTCGCCTCGTCGTACTTGAACCCCGCGCCCTGCGCGACAGGCGCCCCATAGGAACCCCCGCTGGGCCGGAATCGATCGACCTCGCTCCAGCGGAGGCCCGGCTCATAGGTCGGCGAACCCTCAGGCACGGCCATGCACCCCCATGGCGCCGAACCGTCCCCCGTTGAATAGCCGAAGCCGCCCCGAAGTCACCGTCGTCATCTGCCCCTCCCGTGGCTACAAGGCGCGTCTCCCCGATGCACCCTGCGTAATCCGACGCCGGGAAGATTACCAGGGTTCCCGAGGCGGTGAACCCGGCTGCATAAAGTCCCGTTCCCCGCTGAATAGCTTCGGCGAACCTGGTGACTATCCGTGAAAATCAATCGTGTGAACTTGCCCCTGGAAACCGGGTTCTTCCTGGTGGACCCGAGGGCGAATTCGCACACTCTGCGTAATGAAGTTTCGAAGAGTGATTCTCGGCGCAGTGCTCCTCGGGCTGCTGGCGGCTTGTGCGGATTCCGTGGATACGCCCCCGCCGCCACCGCAGTTTCCGAAATGGCAGCCGAAACAGCCGCGTCCCGCCGATCGGGACGCGAAGGCTGTCGACGCGGCGCTGGCCGCCCTCGACTTCTGCGAGCTGATCGACCTGGCCGCCTACGACCGCAGGAAGGGAGGCGATACCAGGCCCGTGACGCGCGAGCCCAAGGTGAAGTACGGCAGGAAGACGTGCACTCTCATGCGTGGCGGCTACGAGGCGCTGCTTTACGTCCAGGACGTCGACCCTGGTCACGCGGCACTCCGGAACGACGGAGCCGTCGTCGACCTCGGTGGAGTGAAGGCCTACCAGGTCGAATCCCGTCGCGAGGGGGCGGTCGGCGGCTGTGCGATCACCGTGCCGGTCAGTTTCCAGCGCGCGGTTCAGTTCGAGTTGGGGCTCCAGAGCCGGAGCAAGGACTGCGGACTTCTCCGCGACTTCGCCACCGCCGGAGCCGCGAAGTTGCCCCGTGACCTCGTCTACCCGCCGGACGCCCAGGACAGCGCCCGGGTCGGCGCCTGCGCCGACTGGGTCTCCACCAGCAAGGGCGAGACCTGCGATCCGGCGGTCGAGGCCCAGGTCCCCGCGGGTGCCGACGCGATCCTGGCCGCCGGCGCCGCCGATCCGAACGTCGAGTGCGCGGTGTTCCGTGACGCGGTCAAGAAGACCTTCGGGCCGGAGTTCGAGCCGATCGCGACGCCGGGGTCCTGCTACTTCGTCGAACCGCGCCATCGGGTGCAGATCGAGGCCGGGGCCACCGTGAACGGCGGCGCGCCCGGCGACTGGCACGCGGATCCGAACGGCACCTTCAAGGACCATCGTCAGCACTCGTTCAGCGGGAATCCGGGAGTCACCCTTCGCAACAAGGACGACAGCGGATTCCTCATGTACGTCTCGCCGTTCGGGAATCTCGGCTCGCGCGGGCATGTCCGGTTGCTGCTTTCGTCGCAGCGGGAACGGGGGATCGACGAATGGCCGCGGTCCAGGGCGCTCCCGGCCGTGGAGATCGCCAAGGCGCATGCCGTGATGGAGCTCGTGATGGCGACCCACTTTCGGGTGGCCAGGTGACGTCCGCCCCGTCGTAAGCTTTCTCCATGTACATCGAGCGGGTCCGGCTGGAGAACATCCGCGGCTTCAGCGGCGCCCGCGCCGTCGACCTCCGGCTGCCCGGCCCCGGCTGGGTGGTCCTCGCGGGGCGCAACGGTTCCGGCAAGACCTCGCTCCTTCGCGCCATCGCGGTCGCGGCGGCGCCGGACGTCGCGTGGGGCCTGTTGTCGGACGCCGGCAGCTGGATCTCGAACGATCAGACGTCCGGGTCGATCGAGCTGTCGGTGATGCGAGAGGAGGGCCCGGCGCCGGTCGAAGTCCGCTGGCTCGATTCCGGCCTGCTGCCGATCTCCGGCCTTCCGCCGGGCCAGCCGTTCTGCGCGGCGTACGGGCCGTTCCGGCGGCTCGCGGGCGGGAGCGGCGAGGCCGAGTCGTGGATGCGCGGCGCGGGATCGCTGGCGCGGATGGCCAGCCTCTTCCACGAAGACGCCTCGCTCGCCGAGGGCGTCACCTGGCTGATCAATCAGCATCTCCGGGCCCTGGAAGGAAAAGCGGGCGCCCGTGAGCTGAAGGACGCGGCGCTGGAGATCCTCGGTGACGGTCTCCTGCCCGGCGGCTACCGGATCAGGGACGTCGATTCGGACGGGCTCTGGGTCGAGTACCGGGGCGACCGGTTCCCGCTGCGCGAGATGAGCGACGGTTACCGCACGGTGACCGCGCTCGTGGTCGACCTGCTCAAACAACTCGACGGCGCCGGCCTCGACCACGAGAGTCCCGGTGTCGTGATCATCGACGAGGTCGACGCGCATCTCCACGTGTCGTGGCAGAAACGCATGGGATCGTGGTTCAAGGCGCATTTCCCGCGGATCCAGTTCATCGTCACCACGCACAGCCCCTACGTCTGCCAGGCCGCCGACCCTGGCGGCCTCATCCGGCTTTCGGGGCCCGACGAGGACGTCCCGCCGCGCGTGGTCTCCGAGGAGCTGTACGAGCGGGTCGTGTTCGGCTCCGGCGACGACGCCGTGCTGTCCGACCTTTTCGGCTTGGACACGCCGTATTCGCCGCAGGCGGTCGAATTGCGGGAGCATCTGGCGGAGCTGGAGTTCCAGGTGGCTTCCGGCCGCGCGGACGCGAACGGCGTCCGGGAATGGGAACGCCTGCGGGGCATGCTGAGCAGTTCGCCGCCGAGCCGGGTCGACGAGGTGGCCAGGCGGTTCGAGGCCGACGATCGGTGATCGGGATCCGCCGGATCGCGCTGCCGGGGCGGGTGGTGGCCGATCTCGAAGAGCTGACGGCGCGGATCCCTTCCGGTGACACGAAAGAAGCCCGGCGACTCTGGCGGGTTTCGCGTGCTGTGCGGCGTTCCCTGCGGGCGGGTCTGGACGTGATGGCCGCCGGCCGCGGCTACTGCATGTACTGCGGCGACGGTCTCGGGTCCACTGTGGACCATTTCGAGCCGATCGCGCGGAATCCGGGGCGCGCGTTCGACTGGCTCAACCACGTGCTCGCCTGCGAGTACTGCAACAGCCACCACAAACGCGACCTGTTCCCGGTGGACGAAGACGGCAACAGTCTGCTCATCGATCCGACCGCCGAAGATCCGCTGGAGCACCTGTTCCTGGTGCTGTCGATCGGGACCTACCGCGCGCTGACCGACAAGGGCGAACAGACCATCAAGGTGTGCGGGCTCAATCGCGCGCAACTGGCGCGGGGGCGGGAAACGGCGGTCAACCAGGTGAGCGCGCTCGTCATGGGCTGGTGGGCCGCGCGCGAACTGGGAGACGACGGGAAGCGGCGCGCGATGGTCTGGACCCTGCTCGACCAGCCGCACGCCGACGTCCTCCACGCGATGCTCCGGCAGGCGGGGATGCCGGGAGCCCGCGCCGTGTTCCGGGCGGACGACGGGCTCATCGAGCTGCTTCGCGCCCCGGAACTCGCCGAAGATCTTCAGCTCTCCGGCGGCGCGGTGTAGGCGGCCAAGGTGGCGTCGGCGCGGGTGCGGGCGGTGGCCGCGTCCGTCCCGTTGGCGACGTCGGCCTCGTACCAGGCCTCGTTGCTCAGTGTCATGAACCGCGCGCCCTCTTCGCCGGTCATCCAGGCCATGGCGGCCTCGGGGTCGACGGCCTCGCCGGATTCGAGGTGGAGCGCGAGCCCGTGCAGCATCATGTCCCAGCCGATGCCCACGGCACCGGGACCGAACTGGTTCCAGTGCTCGTTGGGGACGGCGGTGTGGTCGAGTTCGAACCGGGTGCGCCCGTCGGCTTCGGGGCTCAGCCGGAGCTCGATCCAGCTGACGTCGCCGCCGTATTCCCAGGTCGCCGCGAAGCTCTTCGGCGGGTCGCAGCGCTCGATCGTTCCGCCCGCGTTGCCTTCGAGCTGGTACTTGCCGCCGACGCGCAGATCGCCGCTGATCGGCAGGAACCAGCGCGGGATGCGCTCGGGATCGGTGCAGGCGTCCCAAAGGTCGTCGAGGCCGGTGTCGTAGACCTGGCTGACGGTGGCCGTCACCGCCTCGCCCGCTTCGACCACGCGCTTGCCCAGCCTGCGCTGGACGGAGTTGATCTGGCTGGTCACGTCGACCATCGGTGCCTCCTCGGCTCGGTTGCCGACAAGATATCAGTAGTGACTTATATAAGCCAGAATGGAAAAGGGGCGCCCGGTGAGTCCCGGACGCCCCTTTCCCGGCGGGTTGGCTTACGGAGTGGGGGAGCAGGCAGTGCGCCCGACGACCACTTCGCCGGTGATGTTCGAGCCGGGGGCGAACTTGATCCGCAGCATGGTCAGCCCGATGCTGCCGTTGCCCGGCAAGGTCTGCTCGTTGAAGATCGCTTCGGCGAGCAGGGTGCCGTTGGACTTGGTGATCGGCTTGACGTGGCCGACCGGCACCGGTGACGGAAGGGTGCCGAGCCCTGTCGCGCCACCGTAGGTCCAGCTCGCGTTGGTGCTGGTCTGGGTCGCCGTGCAGCTGACCGAGTAGGACCTGATCTTGATCCGCGGCCCGCCCGTCGAGACCAGCGCCGACAGCTCGAAGTTCTGCCCCTTGGCCTCCGACTTCGTCGTGGTGACGTCGTTCTCGGGGTCGACGACGGTGGTCGTGCACGTCGACGTGCCGCCACCGAACGTGATCCCGGTCCTGGTCACGACCCCGGACGAGTTGCTCGTCGGTCCCTCGACCGCGCAGTCGGCGAGCGAGGCGATCGAGATCGGCGCCGAGGTCCCCTTGGTGAAGGCGGCGGAGCCGAGCGAGGCCACACCCGCGGGGTTCGACGCGGCGGCCGGGGTCACCCCGGCACCGAGACCCGCCAGCAGCAGCGCGCCGACCAGGCCTGCCCGGCTTGCGATGGTGATGCGCATTCCACGTCCTCCTCACGTGACGGAGAGCGAGCCGGTTGGCCGTTCTTCCTTTGTCATCACTATCTGCGTGTCGGATTCGCCCGTTGCGCGCGTGACGGTCGTTTCACTCGACCGTGGATCATGGGCACCCGTTGGATATCCGGGTTCGTATCCGGATACAGGTCTGTATATTCGAGGGCATGCCGACCTACCGCGTCCTCGTCAACGGCAAGTTCGACCACCCGGACGCCGACACCCGCGCCAGGCTGCTCGCCGAGCTTGATCGGCACCAGGCGATGGGGTTCACCGAGGACGGCCTGCTCACCTACAGCGCGCACCTCGGCGCGTTCACCTTCCGCATCACGCTGCGGGGCGAAGAGGAACGCGACGTGCTCGACGAAGCCGAGCTGAAGGTCATGGAACTGCTGGACGCCAAGGGTTATCCGTACCGCGACGTCGCGGGCAAGGCGACCTGCATGGACGACATCAAGATCCGCCGCCGTTAGACCACGTGTCCGGAATGAACGGGCTTGGCTCGCCGACGTGTGAGACGTAGAGCATGTCCCGGTGCCTGGTCGTGGCTACGAACAGTAGACAGCGCTCACGCTGAGTGTCTTGCTCGTGCGTCGCTGGATCGTCGTCTGCCGAAGTAACGGCGGCTGGTAGCGGCACGGAGTCGTGATCGACACCGACAACGGCACCGCACCTGAACTCGAGCCCCTTCATCCCATGCATGGTTTCGACGCGCACTTGGTCGAATCCAGCGTCCTTCAGGGCCTCGCGTACCTCTTGTACCCCGGCGTGGGTTCTGGCGGCTACTCCGATGGAATTCGGCTCGATGCCATCTTGCAGCCATTGCTGGACTTGTTCGACGAGCCCGGTGAGCTCCGACCTCCGGTCGGGGAAACGGCGGGGGACTGGTCGGCGCCCATGAAGCTGTGAGCGGTATCCGATCAAACCGTCAGGCTCATCGTCCAGGCCGGTGGCCGGAGTCTTGTCGAGCAGCTTCCGTGCCCAGTCCAGGATTTCCTGAGTTGTCCGGTAGCTGACGACAAGGCGTTTGCTGCGTCCACGGACCTTGATGCCGAGGCTGTTCAGTGAGACGCGGTTGTCGTAGATCCGCTGGTTGGGGTCACTGACGATGAACAGGTCGTCGGGCTGGCTAGGGACCAGTTGGCGCAGTAACCGCCACTGGCTCGGGTGGAGATCCTGCCCCTCGTCAACTAGGACATGCCGATAGTGAGTGCGTCGCTGGGCCGCCAGGATTCGAGTCGCGTCGGCGACGATCTGGGTATGTGTCCGCTGGTCCTTCTCCCTTAGGCGATCCAGGAAGAAGGAGATGCCAGTCCATACCGTCTCGCGCGGAACACGTAGCCTGCCACGTCCGCGACGCTCGCAGACGAGGTACGTCTCGCGATCAGGCAGGTCCTGGGCGAGGACAACTTGCTCCCACTCGCTCTCCAGGAACTTCGCCGATACTGCTCCGGCTATGTGCCGGGACGCGGCTTGCCAGAGCCGATTCTTCTCCCAGCCGTCTATGATTTTGGGATGTGCGCGTTCGTGATGACGAACGATCTGATAAGCCTCGCTGTTGACGGTTGACACGCGAATTCGAGACAGGAGGTTCTGGTCTTTGACCAGAAGCCCGAGCTGCTCCCGCAGCGCGTCTGCGAGATTGTTCGTGTAGGTGGTGACCAAGATGTCAGTCGATTTGCCGGCATGCAGCCGTCGGGCCAGAAACGCGGCCCGGTGCACGAGGGTCACAGTCTTGCCAGTGCCGGCGCCACCAGTTACCAAGGCCGGACCAGTAAACATCGCGCGGTAGGCCACGTTCTCCTGGCGAAAATGCAGGTAGGTGCGCCACAGTGCGAAGGGATTGCCGAGCATGTCCGCGAGTTCTTCCGGCCCGGAGACGGTCGTGAACTTGTCAGGCATTCGTTCGATGGCCGCGCTGAGATCCGTTGGATCGATCTCGGCAGCGGGCTTGTCGTTGAATCGACGGTCACACAGCAGTTGCCAGGCCTCGTCTGCGGTGTACCCCATTGCCAACGTTTCAAGCGCTTCGTACTGCGCCTCGGGCAACAGGTTGGCCAGAGGGGCGAGGTGTGCGTCCGACACCATCACCCTGACCAGGGGAAGGATCTGGGCATCGATACCGAGCTTGATCAGCTCCTTGTCCTTGACATGTCCGAACAAGCGCTCATGAGCTGTGGAGGCGTCAGCACGGAGGACCGGTTCGATATGCTCCAGCGCGGTCTGATCTCTGGCTTCAAGTACGCCGAACGCCTCGTTCACTGTGAACACTTTGCCGACTGCGTATCGGATCGCGTCGTCGTGTGGCAACACAGTGAGGAGGACGTAGGTGTCACCGGAGTCGGGTGCGAGGACCACGCCGCGCCAGAATTTGTTGATTCTGATCGTGCGAATCTGCGGATCCCGCGCACCTTCGAGCTTCTCGAGATGGATTCCGGCGTGAGTGTGCTCGCTGAAGGTCGACAGGACTTTCCGTACACCGGTTTGGACGGATCTCTCCAAGGTGGCGTAGTTCTTCAGAAAGTCCGCGGCGATCGACAAACTTGGCACCTGGCCCCCTCGGCTCGGTAACGCTCCCTGCGCAGGCTACGACTGTTCGGTCACGCATGGTATCCAGGTGTGAGATCTTGTAGTGGATTCAGGGGAGGCAACGTGGGGTCGGCTGCTCAAACGGCGGAGGGTGGGGAAGCCACGATCGGTGTTCCAGCACCTGGGCAGCTGGTCACGGTGAGAAACCGGCAGTGGATCGCGGCGGAGATCGTCCGTAGCGAGGTCACCAGCGGTGATCCGCACGTGATCGCCGATCGTGCGACGCACCTGGTCACGCTGGCCAGTATCGAGGACGACACGCGGGACGAGGAGTTACGGGTCGTCTGGGAGCTGGAACCCGCCGCCGCGGTGCACGACTCAGCGGTACTGCCAAGCCCCGAACAAGGCTTCGACGAGCCAACCGAGCTGGCGGCTTTTCTGCACGCTGTGCGCTGGGGGGCGATTGCCTCGGCCGACACGACCGCGCTGCAGGCGCCCTTCAGATCCGGGATCCAGATTGAGGACTATCAGCTCGATCCGGTTGTCCGAGCGCTCTCCATGCCGAGAACCAATCTGCTGATCGCCGACGATGTCGGCTTGGGAAAGACGATCGAAGCTGGGCTGGTCATGCAGGAACTCTTCCTGCGGCACCGGGCTCGCACCATGATGATCGTCTGTCCGGCCGGGCTGACCTTCCAGTGGCGCGACGAGATGCGGGAGAAGTTTGGCCTCGACTTCCGGATCGTCGACGCGGACCTGTTGAAGAAGCTCCGGCGGCAGCGGGGGCTCTACGTGAACCCGTGGACGCACTATCCGCGGCTGATCGTCAGTGTCGATTGGCTGAAACGGGACCGCCCTATGCGCTTGCTGCGCGAGGTGCTGCCCGTGTCGCCGCGCTATCCGCGGGCTTTCGACCTGCTCGTGGTAGACGAGGTGCACAGCTGTGCGCCATCAGGGAGGGGCAAGTACGCCGTCGACTCCCTTCGAACCAAAGCTATCCGCGCGCTCGCACCACATTGCGAGCATCGACTCTTCCTGTCTGCCACTCCGCATAACGGATATCTCGAGTCCTTCACCGCGTTGCTGGAGATGCTCGACGACCAACGATTCGCCAGAGGGGTAAAGCCGACTGACGAGCAACTGGCGAAGATCATGGTACGTCGGCTCAAACGGACCTTGCCGAAGAAATGGGACGGCAGTGACCGTTTCAGCGGTCGGAAGATCCACTACCTCGAGCTTGACTATTCCGAGGATGAACGCGACGCACATGCTCTTCTAAGGCGCTACTCGGCGAGCCGTCGGGACACGGTGGCGGGTCACAAGGCCTCCAAGTCGGCGGCTGACTTTGTGACCACGCTCTTGAAGCGGCGCATGTTTTCGTCGCCCAAGGCTCTGGCGGAGACGGTCGAGACGCATTTGGAGACCATGGACGGCCGCGAGCGAGATCAGCAGAAGGCCGGTGGTCAGCAGATTCTCCGGACCACGATCGAACGGCTCGACGAGACCGCGGAGGACGACGCGGCGTACGCCGAGGCCGAGACCGCGGCGCTCACCGCGGCGCGGAACTGTGCGCCTCCGCTGACATCGGACGAACGGGCCATGCTCGTTGAGCTCAAGAGCTGGGCACTTGGCGCACAAGACCGGCCCGACGCCAAATTCCGGGAATTGCTCGGCTGGCTGGACCCGATCGTGCGATCTGACGGTGATTGGACTGACCAGCGGGTCATCGTGTTCACCGAGTACCGGGATACCCAGCGCTGGCTGGAGGACAGGCTGATCTCGGCCGGCTATCCGGCTGAACGGCTGGAGCTCCTTTACGGCGGACAGGACGAGCAGAAGCGCGAAGAGATCAAGAACCGGTTCACCGCCGAGCCGGAGTTGGATCCGGTCCGGGTCTTGATCGCGACGGACGCGGCGAGCGAAGGTATCAACCTCCAGCGACACTGCCATCGTGTCCTGCACTGGGAGATCCCATGGAATCCCAATCGCCTCGAACAGCGAAACGGCCGGGTCGATCGGCACGGGCAGCGAGCGGCGGAGGTGGAGATCCGGCATTTCGTGCCCGCAGGCTGGCAGGACACCACGTTTAGTGAGGGATCACTCGAGGACGAGCTGGACTTCTTGCGGATCGCGGTGGAAAAGGTCGACCGCATCCGGGAGGACCTGGGCAGTGCGGGTGACGTGATATCCGCGCAGGTGGAGCGCAAAATGCTCGGGGGAGAGCCGGAGTGGGTGGCGGTTGACGACGAGATTGCGAAACGAGCCTCCCGTGCACGCTTGAAGGTGGAACGTGACCTGGCCCGTGACCTCCAGCGACTGACCGAGACTCTTGCCGGGAGCCGCGCTGAGCTGGACCTCACGCCGGACACTGTCGAGCAGGTTGTCCGGACCGGTCTCCGGCTGGCACATCGGCGTGACTTACAACCGGCTACGGCTCCAAAGGGTTTTGCGGCGCCGGTGTTCCGGCTGCCGGAGTTGCCCGGTGCGTGGGCGGCCGCGCGCAACACCGGGCTGTACCACCCGCTTACCGGCAACGAGAGGCCGGTGACCTTCGACCAGGACGCCGTCACCGGACACGACGACGTTGTGCTGCTCCATCTAGGACATCAGTTGGTACAGATGTGTCTGCGGCTCCTTCGTGCGGAACTGTGGGCGCAGGCGAGAGGCAGTGGCGCGAGCAAGCTCAGCAGGGTCACCGCCAGGGTCGTGCCTGGCGACGTGTTGCTCATGCCTGCTGTGGTGGCCCACGGTCGGGTGGTCGTGACCGGCGCGGAGGGGACCCGGTTGCACGAAGAAGTCATGGCCGCTGGTGGGTTGATCGACGAGGGCAAACTTCGGCGGGCCAACGCCGAGGACATAACGTCATGGCTCGCGGCCGCGTCGAGCACGCCGGTGCCCGAAGAGTTCCGGTCCCGGTTGGCCGACCTGTGGCCGGAGTTGTCCGATCCGCTCGCCAAACTGCTTTCCCGCCGGGCCGCGGACCGGACACGGAGTATGGAAGCGTTGCTACGTAAACGTTGTGATGAGGAGGTCGCTGGGATCAGCGCTGTGCTCGATGAGCTGGCGCAGTCGATCAGGCAGGCCCTCGACGCGACCGACCAGTGGCAGCAGGGCAGCCTGTTCAGCCTGCTTGACCAGGAAGAACGCGATCAGCTGCATACCGATCATGACTCGTTGATCAACAGGTTGGAGATGATCCCGGACCAGCGTGAGGGCGAGAGCGCCGCACTACGCCGCCGCTACGCCGATCCGGTCGCTCGTTGGTTCCCAGCGGCGGTCGAATTCCTTGTCCCGGAGTCACTCGTCAAGGGAGGCTTGTGATGGTGGCCAAGCCCAAGGTGCCGCGCCCACCCACTATCGCCGAGCAGCATTCGGAGTGGCTTTCACTGGTTCGTCCCGAAGGTCCGTTCCTGGCGTTGCCGGTGCTCACGACGGTGTTTCCGCAGGGCCTCGACGTCATTCCCAAGGAAGCTCTGCGCCGTGTCCGCCAGGCATGGACCGAAGTGTCCGAGCTTCCTGACCTGCGTGGATCGGCATGGCAGGACCTGGTCTTGACCGAAGTGCTCGGCTTTCCAGCTGCGATGCTCAGCGACAGCGTCGGATCGGCGGAGTTCGGGGCGACGCGCCCGGACGCCGCTCTCGGCGTCGGTGGAGCGACCCGTATGTACCTCTACCGCAGGCCCTTCGGCGAGCCGCTGACCGCGTCGGTTCGCGGCGTGCCCGCCTTGTCCGAACGCGCCGCGCAGGTCTGCCGTGATACGCGAATCCCCCTGGCGCTCCTGACGAATGGGCAGCTCTGGGTGCTGGTTCATGCGCTGCCGGGCGAGACCACCAGTACTGCGGTGTTCGACGCCGACCTGTGGTCGGAAGAACCCGCACTGCTGCGGGCGTTCGCGTCTCTTTGCGCAGCTACCCGTGTACTACCGGCGCCGACTCTGGCGGACGGAATGCCTTCCACCAGTTTGGCCGGGATCTTCGCGCGCAGCGCGGACGAGCACACGCATGTCACCACCACATTGGGGCTCCAGGTTCGGCAGGCCGTCGAGCTGTTCGTCGCTGAGCTGGCGTTACGGGACCGGGAAACTAGCGGTGCCGTCCTCGCCGATGTGCCTGAGCGGGATATCTATCGCGGCGCACTGACCGTGCTGATGCGGCTGGTCTTCGTGCTTTCGGCAGAGGAACAGCGGCTGCTTCCCGTAACCGATCCGATCTACGCACAGGGTTACGCCGTCTCGACGTTGCACGAGCAGTTGACGATCGAACGCAGTATGTACGGCGATGAGGTCGCGGATCGCCGACGAGCGGCTTGGCCGAGGCTGCTGGCATTGTTCTCTGCGATCCACGACGGCTGCGAGCATCCGGATCTTCGAATCCCGGCATACGGCGGATCTCTGTTCAACCCGCGCACGTATCCGTGGCTGTCCGTGGCCGAGATCAGCGATCAGGTGATCCACGAGATCCTGGACGCCTTGCTGGTGTTGAAACACAAGGGCAAGGCTCCCGAGCCGCTCAGCTACGCGCGGTTGGGTGTCGAGCAGATCGGGCACGTTTACGAAGGTCTGCTGGAGTTCTCCTGTTTGAAGGTGACGGAGCCGTACGTCGGGCTTCGCGGCAAGGTGGAGCCCGAGTTGCCCTTGCGTGAAGTCGAAGACATGGACGACGAGGCGCTCCGTGCATTGTGCGATGCGACGCCGAAGCAGTTCGGTAAGTGGCAGGCCGCGGAGCCGACGCTTGACGAGCTCGCCGACCTGCGAGCCGCGTTCGACAACGACGACGAACTCGCCGAGCGGGCGCGGCCGTTCTGGGGACTGCTACGCCCGGATCTCCGTGGCAAGCCAACGGTCTTTCCCGCCGGCTCAGTGCTGTTTACGCAGGTCGGTGACCGCCGTTCGACGGGCACGCACTACACACCGCGCAAACTGGCGGACGAAGTCGTCGAACACACCTTGGCGCCGCTATGCCATGACCCCGGACCGGCGCAGGGTGCCGCTCCGGTGGACTGGCGGGTTAAGCCTGCCGACGAGCTGCTTCGGCTGAACGTCGTCGACCCGGCAATGGGCTCTGGTGCGTTCCTCGTGTCGGCCTGTCGTTACCTGGCGGAACGCGTGGTCCAGGCTTGGGAACGAGACGGCGTGCCTGCCGAGATCTCCTCGCTGCTGGGCTCCGGTGACGAGCGTGATGGGCTGCTGCTGGCTGCGCGGCGAGTGGTGGCTTCTCGTTGCCTGTACGGCGTCGATCGCGACGACATGGCGGTCGAGCTGGCGAAACTGTCGCTGTGGTTGGTGACTCTGGCCAAGGACAAGCCTTTCGGTTTCCTCAACCACTCGTTGCGGTGTGGGGATTCGTTGGTGGGTCTGGTGTCGGATCGCCAGGTGGCCGCCTTCCATCTGGATGCTTCGGCTGGAACTGAGCACAGCACGAACCTATTCCGCTACCTCAACGAGCACCTCGCTCTTGTGCTCAGTGACGCGGCGGATCTTCGGAGGCAGATCGAGTCGAGTGTTGTCCAGGATGCGCGAGACGCCGCGGAGAAGGCGGAGCAGCTCGCCAACGCTGAATGGATGACGCGCAAGCTGCGGGTCGCAGCTGATGCGGTGGTTGGAGCCGCTTTGTCCACCGCCGGGCAGGCGGTCTTGTATGACGGCCGGTTGGACATGGTAGCGACCGATGTCGACCTGCTACTGAGTGAAGAGGTATCGCATTCTTCAGTTGAACAGGAGCTGCGGGCACAGGTTGATTCTTGGTTACAAGGGGAGAGGTCGACGCCAATCAGGCCGTTGCACTGGCCGCTGGAGTTTCCTGAGGTGATGAGCCGAGGCGGCTTCGACGCCGTCGTCGGCAACCCACCGTTCATCGGTGGGCAACGGCTGACCAGCGCGATTGGGAAGGACGTTCGTGAGTACCTGGTCGATCACATCGGGCGAGGGCGGCGGGGGAGTGCTGATCTCTGTTCGTACTTCCTTCTGCGCAATGTGGACATCGCGTCCGGCGGACGGGTCGGCATAATCGCGACGAACACTATTGCTCAAGGTGATACTCGCGAGGTCGGACTCGACCAGGTAGTTGCGCGTGGCCGGAACGTATACCGTGCAGTCAAGTCGCAGCGATGGCCGGGCACGGCTTCGCTTGAGGTTTCGCTGGTGTGGTTGGGTGCTACGGCGCTGGGTGAGGCCATCGAGCTCGATGGCCGTCAGGTCCATGCCATCACCCCATCCCTGGACCCGCGATCGCGAGTCCAGGGATACCCGCATCGATTGGCTGCCAATGCTGAGCAGTCATTTATCGGGTCTTATGTCCTTGGTATGGGTTTCATCATGTCTCCGGAGGAGGCGCGCGCTCTCATCGAGAAGGACTCCCGCAATAAGGAGGTTCTCTTCCCCTATGCGGGGGGTGAGGATCTTAACTCGAGTTTCGATGGTTCGACTCCGCGCTGGGTGATCAACTTTCGCGACTGGAACATCGAGACGGCTCGTCAATATAGGGATTGCTTCTCGATTGTTGAAGAGCGGGTGAAGCCTTTTCGATTAGAAAATAACCGAAAAGTATACCGAGAATATTGGTGGCAATACGCGGAAAAGCGTCCTGCCATGCAAGAAGCGATTGCTGGCCTTGATAGACTTCTGGTTATCGCCAGGGTTAGTAGTACGGGAATCGCAGTCCTTGTGTCGGCTGGTCAAGTGTTGAACGAAAAGGTTGTCATTTTCGCATCCAATGCTGTTGCGCGATTGGCTTTGTTGAATTCGCAGATCCACATTTTATGGGCTTGGAAGTACTCGGCGACCTTGAAGAAGGACCTGCAGTACACCCCATCTGATTGCTTTGAGACTTTTCCGCAGCCGGAGTTGACGGAGCGGATGGATCGGGTAGGCAAGGAGCTGGACGAGTTCAGGCGGTCCGTGATGCTGGGCCGTCAGCTCGGACTGACCAAGCTGTACAACCTGGTGCACAACGAGTCTGTCACGGACGAGGACATCCAACGTCTGCGAGACATCCACACCGAGATCGACCTGGCCACCGCCGAAGCCTACGGCTGGGACGACCTCGACCTAGGCCACGGTTACCACCAGACCCGGCAGGGGAAGCGATTCACGATCGCGCCGGACGTCCAGGTGGAGGTGCTCGATCGGCTCCTTGAACTCAACCACGAGCGGTACGCCGAGGAAGTACGCCAGGGCTTGCACGACAAGAAGAAGGCAAAGCCGAAGCGCGCCAAGAAAGCTGTCGAGGAACAGCCATCGTTGGATGGTCTGTTTCAGCCCGACGGCACGCTCTTCTGAGTAGTAGGAGGAACTCCGTGGAAAAGAAGTTCACCAGCGACGAGGTTCCGCTGGCGCAACTGCTCGACCAGGCCAAGGCGGGAGCGCTCCAGCTCCCTGACTTCCAGCGAGGTTGGGTGTGGGACGACAACCACATCTCCAGCTTGCTGGCGTCGGTGTCGCTGTCCTATCCGATCGGCGCCGTCATGACCTTGCAGACCGGCAACCCTGACGTCCGGTTCCGGCCGCGGCCCCTCGAGGGGGTTGAGCTGGCCGCGCCGGTCGAGCCGGAGTTCTTGCTCCTGGACGGCCAGCAGCGCATGACGTCGCTGTACCTCGCGCTCCGCTCAGGCGCTCCGGTGCAGACCAAGGACGCGCGTAACAATGTGTCACGCAGCTACTTCGCGGATATCAAGGCCTGCATCGACCCGGCGAAGGACCGAGATGAGGCTATTGTCAGCGTGCCGGAAGACGGTGTTATCCGAACATTCCGAGGCGAGACAATCTTGGACGTGTCGACTTCGGAGGCGCAAATCGCCGCCGAAATGTTCCCGCTCGGCAGCATCATGGACTACGCCGCGACCATGGAGTGGCAGCTCGCCTACCTCGGCAAAGGTCCTGGCCTGCCTGAAGAACGCCTGAAGACTTGGACTGCTTTCAACGGGGCCGTGATCAATGCGTTCGTGCACTACCAGGTGCCGACCATCGCGTTGATCCGTTCCACGCCGAAGGAAGCGGTCTGCCAGGTCTTTGAGAAGGTCAACACCGGTGGTGTGTCGCTGACCGTGTTCGAGCTGCTGACCGCGACTTACGCGGCCGACGACTTCAACGTGCGTGCCGATTGGGACGCACGCAAGAATGAGCTGTCCGCTCATCGGTTGCTCAGCGGTTTCGAGGCGACGGACTTCTTGCAGATTCTGACACTGCTCTCGACGTTCGATCGGCGGAAGACGCACCTTGCTGACGGCCTTGGGGATGACAAGGCACCCGCAGTGTCGTGCAAACGTCGGGACATGCTTCGTCTTGAGCTTGCCGACTACCGGAAGTGGGCTGACGACGCCACAAAGGCGCTTCAACGCGTTGTGCGGTTTCTGCATGGCGAGCACGTCTATCGAGCGAACGACCTCCCTTATGCGACCCAGCTCGTCCCACTGACTGCGATTTTGGTTGTGCTCGGAGACACTGCCGAAGGTCTTGGCGTCCGTCAGAAACTGCAACAGTGGTACTGGTGCGGTGTATTCGGCGAGATGTATGGAGGGTCAACCGAGACCAGGTTCGCCAACGACCTGCCGGACGTTGTCGCGTGGGTCACCGATGGCGGGCCTGAGCCGAGGACCGTTCGCGAGGCCCAGTTCCAAGCCGAACGGCTCCTGACTTTGCGCACTCGCAACAGTGCTGCTTACAAGGGCATTTATGCGATGCTGATGAAACGAGGTGGCCGTGAC
Source organism: Amycolatopsis sp. NPDC057786 (assembly GCF_042797905.1). Lineage (NCBI taxonomy): Bacteria > Bacillati > Actinomycetota > Actinomycetes > Pseudonocardiales > Pseudonocardiaceae > Amycolatopsis > Amycolatopsis sp. NPDC057786. The sequence continues at coordinate 159,068 of NZ_JBHVKW010000001.1, read as the reverse complement.
TTCCGCACAGGGGAGACGATCGACGTTCAGGCCTACCTTGATGATGCGATCGATGTGCACCACATCTTCCCCCAGCGCTGGTGCTCGGCGAACGGCATCGCGGATGCCATCGCGAACAGCATCGTGAACAAGACCGCGATCGATGCCCGGACCAACCACCGGATCGGAAGCAACGCACCCAGCAAGTATCTGGCCCGGATCCAGAGTGGCGACAAGGTCAGCGCCACGGACCTCGACGCGATTATCCGTTCACACGACATCGACACCGTCGCGTTGCGCGGCGACGACTTTCCGGCGTTCTTCAACTCTCGGTTCGAACGGTTGCTCAAGCAGATCGAGGAAGCGATGGGTAAGCCGGTGAACCGGTCGGCGGACCGTGCAGAAAGCCCGTTTGTGGACACGCATACCAACCCGGACCGGGTTCGTGAGGACATTCGGAAGGTGATCGCCGCAGGGGAAAGCAAGGTCGTCGAATTCAAGTCCACCGGGCGGAAGAACATGCGTACCGGCGTAAAAGACGACGCCATGGAGTGGGGCGTTGTCAAGTCGATCGCCGGCTTCATGAACGCCTATGGCGGAACGCTCCTCGTCGGTGTGGCCGACGATGGCTCGATCGTCGGTATCGAAGAGGACTTCACTGTTCTTGGGAAGAAGAACCCTGACGGGTGGGAGCTCTGGCTCACCGAACTCATCGGCGCACGGATGGGTAAGGTGGCGGCCGCCGGTCTTGATCTTCGGATGGGCGAACTCGGTGGCCGTACCGTCGCGCGGATCGATGTTCCGCCAGGCGCCAAGCCGCAGTTCGCCACACAGGCGAAGGGGGACAAGAAGCCCGTCTTCCTCGTCCGGATCAACAACTCGACGCAGGAGCTCTTCGGAGATGACCTGGTGAATTACCAACGGTCTCGCTGGACCGACTGACCGATCTCATTCCGTTTCGTCGTCAGCCCAGCCCAGGGCGGCCCCGTAGCTGGTCCGCACCAGGTCGAGGCAGCTCTGGGCTGTTGGCAGCGTTCCGGTCTGGTGACCAAGCTGGACTGCCCAATCGAATGCGGGAAGGCTAGTGAACCCGTAGCGTGCGACTCGCCAGCCGGTCACCTGGTGAACAAGGTCCGCTGCCGCTGAGGTGAGGGCCCCGATACGGGCCAAAGCCGCCAGATCGTAGAGGTCCCGAGTAGCCGAGCGATCAAGCCAGGCCACGGTCTTCATCGCGGCGAACGATGTCAGTGTCGGCACGGGCAGCGACGCGGGGGCAACGTCGGTGTAGCGCATCTGCAGCGCTTTGACTTCTGCCGGCCATTGTGCAAGTTCTCGATGTTCAGCGGTGCTCAGCAGCTGGATCCGCACCTGGAGGCCGTCGCGGGTAACCAGGCGAGCAGGATCGATCGCCCGTACGTCGGCTGGTGATGGGTCCCAGCGTGCGCCTGGAAACTCCCGGCGCAACAGCCGTGGGAGCTCCTGTAGCGTGTCGGCGACCTTCTTGCGCTCGGAGGTATACAGGTCGATGTCTTCGGACAATCTGCCACCGGTCGACGGGTCGGGGAGCCATGTTCGGGCAAGTGCGGTGCCGCCGAAGAACACGATCGGTTGATCGAGCTGGCTGAGGGCCACCAGCACGTGACTGATCAGGTGATCTCTCTTAACTTGGCTCTCGGCGACGCCGAAAGCGTCCGCTGTGGCGATGAGTTCAGCAGGGTCAAGCATCTGATTTTCTCCCTGTCAACGCGGTGATCGTGGCGAGCGCCCTTGGGCGGTGTTGCGTCGTGGCCAGTTCCTCGAGAAGTGGCCAGTCGGCACGCAGCATCAAGGCTTGGATCGCTTCATGTGCGTTCGTCTCGCCAATGCCGCCGAGAGTGGGGCGCGTGGCCAGGTCAAGGGCTGTCTGCTCGAGAGTGGTCACCCAGCCGATGCCGAGTTCGGTCTCTGTTCGCTCGACGTCGAGCTTGCTCACGTCGCGTTTCACGAAGACTATTCGTGCGTTCGCTGTCGGCAATGGCGGACGCTGTTTGGGGATGGCGAGAACCGCGACCGCGAGTCGTCGCGGGACAGCGCCGTGGATGTAGGCGGCGCTGATCCCCATCAGGGCTGCCGACGAGACCCCGTAGTCGACCTGCCCGACGCCCATAGCCACTGCGTTGAGATCGGGGGTCCAGCGTGAATCGCCAAGCCGATTCAACGGCGGGAGCGCGTAGTAGCCGTTGGCGACACGATGAAGGACTCCGGAACGGGCCATGCGCGCGACCTCGGCGCGTGGGTGTGCGTAGAGATCGGCGAGATCTCGTGGCCGGATGACCCGCTCGGAGCGCTGCGCCAGCTCGGTCGGAAGACTTGTCCTAGTCATCAGTACGACCTCCGTAGGGTTAAAGCCTACGTTCATCGTAGTCGATCCCGTGCGTATCCAGCGCGCTCACGCTATGTATTGGGGGAGTCGTCCTCGGATTGTCGCTGATCGTCGCTACGGTAGGTCGCATGACTGAACAGCCGGTACTCGGTGTCCCTTCGGCGAAGGAGATCCGTGACGAGCTGCAGCAGCTGGTGCTGAATGACCTGCTAGGTCCGCTTGACGGGCCGGAGGAAGAGTTAAGCGGCGGCGAGAGCCCGATCGACCGATACCTCCTCGGTAGGCTGGCGCCGAAGGATGTGGCGATCGAGCCCGAGCAGCAGGACGACTTTTCCCGGGTTGACGCCGGCGACGCCGTGGAGCCGGACCCTCAGCCGACGGCGCCGAACGTCGTCAGCCTCACACCCTCCGCGCTGGGCTTCACCGCTCATGTCGACGGGAAGGCGACAAAGCTGCTGGTCACCGCGAAATGGGGGCGGTATGAGCGAGGCACGTCCGAGCGCGAGGAGACAGCGGGCAAGCAGGTATGGCGGCGAGAGCAAATGGAGGGCTCGGTCGTCGTACCGCTGACCCCAGGCCTGATACCCCGCTTGTCGCCGAGTTCGGACCAACCGGATGTGGTCGTTCGCGGCCGAGTTCGGAGGCAAGATGGAAATTGGCTGGTTTCGCTGTTCCTGGACAACGAACAGAGCCAGCCCGAACGACGACGACATGTTCCTTCATGGCTGTTCCAGGTTGAGTTATCCGCTGTCGGCGAGGACGCGCGACCGGTGTTCCTGCCCAGGCACGAACGGCCGAGGAACATCGACTCCGCGGACCAGGCCGAGCGTCGGCGCCTGGCTATGGCCTACCGCTTCCATCCAGAGTTCGCCTTTGGCAGCGGAACAGCGGTCCATGCCGTCGCCGACCCCAGCGACCCCATGCGCGCGACAAAGATCAATACCAGCACCGTGCCCGAGTACGAGGTTCCGCACACTGGTGTGCCGACCGTTGACGATGATCCCGATCTCCCTGAGCTCGGAGATGTCGAACTCGGGATGAAAAGACTGAGTGAGCTCGCCGACCGGTCAGCCGAATCGCTGGTCGCCGTCTTACGTCCGTTGGTCGTTGGTTATCGCGCCTGGATCGACCGCAAAGCGACGGCGATCGGAGACTCGGACCAGTACTTGTGTGACTACCTCGAAGAGGCTCGCGAAAGCTTGGTCGCGGCGGGCCGTGCGGCCGATCGCATCGAAGCCGGCATCGACGTCCTTGCCTCCGATGACTGCGCACGCCGCGCGTTCGGGTTCGCGAACCGTGCGATGTATCTCCAGCGGTTGCACACCCAGGTCGCTGCCAGGCGACGCAAGGACCAAACCGCGGATTTCGATCGGACAGTGTCCCTCGTGGACCAAAATACGACGCAGGAATGGCGGCCTTTCCAGCTTGCCTTCATTCTGCTCAATCTGGCGTCGCTGGCAGATCCCGCGCATCCGGAGCGGTCGACCGAAGACACCGCGGTGGCGGATCTGCTGTGGTTCCCGACAGGCGGCGGCAAGACCGAGGCCTACCTGGGGCTGACCGCGTTCACCCTTGCCATTCGTCGGCTACAGCCGCAGTACGGCACGCTCAACGCGATGGCCGGAGTTGCCGTGCTGATGAGATACACGCTTCGGCTGCTCACCATTCAGCAATTCGAGCGCGCGACGACACTGATCTGCGCTGCCGAAATCCTCCGTCGGGAAGACGAACAAACGTGGGGCGATACTCCGTTCCGGATCGGCATGTGGGTCGGCGCGAGAGTCACGCCGAACAGCACGAAGAAGGCCGAGGACTGGCTGAAGCAACGTCGGAACATCCGCGGTTCGGTGACCCGGGCACAAGGCTCTCCACATCAGCTGTCCAGCTGCCCTTGGTGTGGCAGCCGGATTGAGCCTGGCCGGGACATCGAGGTCAACAACATCTATCGACGCACCCTCGTGACCTGCCCTGGCCTCAGCTGTCCTTTCGGCACACTCGCTGCTGCCAATGACGGACCTGGCCGAGAGGAACGGAGGGGGCTGCCGGTTCTGGTGGTGGACGAGGAGATCTATCGGCACCCGCCGGCGTTGTTGATCGGAACAGTGGACAAGTTCGCCCAGCTGCCCTGGCGGGGCGAGACTACGACCCTGTTCGGGCGAGTCAGTCGAAGGTGTGAACGCCATGGCCTCGTGACCGATGACCTTTGGAACAACGACGGCTGGGACGAAAAGGAGCGGCACGGGCCGCTGCCGGAGGCGCCGGCTTCGCAGATCGTGGGTATTGCGGCGTTGCGCCCACCTGACCTGATCATCCAGGACGAGCTGCACCTGATCTCCGGGCCCCTTGGCTCACTGGTCGGACTCTACGAATGTGCCGTCGATGAGCTTGCGACCTGGGTGAATCCGGACACTCGACGCAAGGTCAGGCCAAAGGTTATCGCCTCGACCGCGACTGTACGACGTGCCGACCGGCAAATAGGGTCGTTGTTCGATCGCAAAACGGAGATCTTCCCGCCGCCGGGACTCACTGTCGATGACAACTTCTTCGCCAGGCAGCGTGATGTGTCCAGCCAACCCGGCCGTCGCTACGTCGGTATTTGCGCTCAAGGAACCCGGATCAAGTCAACCTTGATCCGGGTCTATGTCTCGGTGCTCGGAGCGGCGCAGAAGCTGCATGAGCGGTACGGCCGCAACGAGATCACCGACCCGTACATGACCTTGGTCGGCTACTTCAACAGCCTTCGTGACCTCGGTGGCATGCGGCGGATCGCGGAAGACGACGTGCGCAGCAGGCTGAAGCGTGCGGCTGAGCGTGGGTTGGCCACCAGATACGTATCCGACGACGGGATCCGGGAGCTCACCTCCCGGCTGTCCTCGGATGAAATCCGTCCGCTGCTCGACCGGCTGGAGGTCGAATTCCCTCGAAGCAAGGACAAGGGCGCCCCCTCTCCGATCGACGTCCTGCTCGCCACGAACATGATCGCGGTGGGTGTCGACGTCTCCAGGCTCGGCATGATGGTGGTCTGCGGTCAACCGAAATCGGCGGCCGAATACATCCAGGCCACCAGCCGGGTCGGCCGCAGTTCACCAGGGCTCATTTTCACCGTCTACAACTGGGCCCGGCCTCGCGATCTTTCACACTACGAAAGTTTCGAGCACTTCCATGCGACGGTCTATCGCCATGTCGAAGCGCTATCGGTGACGCCGTTCGCGGACCGTGCGGTGGACCGCGGCTTGACCGGTGTACTGGTTTCGCTGATCAGGGAGTCCGAACTCGCCTACAACGGCAACCGGAGTGCGGAAGACTTCGACAGCACATCCAAACTCGCCGCGTACGTCGCCCGGTATCTCCGTCAGCGGTCTCGGAGCACGACTGATGACGATGCCGAACGCCGGGTGGAAAAGGCGTTGGACGAAAGACTGGCCTACTGGAACCGGGAGCGCCTTACCCCCGGGCGCCGGTTGGCGTACGAACAGCCCAGCCGCTCCGACGACATCGTCGGTCTTTTGCAACCCCCGACAGGTGGGAGCTGGAGGCTCGCCACCTGCCCCAGGTCACTGCGCGATGTCGAGCCAGGTGTTCAACTGTTGTTACAACCTCCTGGTGGTGTGGCCGCGGACACCCCACCACCATTCGCCGCACGGGTACCCGCGGCGGAGACCGAACCGGAAGGCAGCGATTCGTGACCACCGCGGAACCTCAGGCGCACCGAGTCGGGGCGATGCGGCCGAACCAGCTGCTGCACACCTACGGAGCCGGCGCGATGGCGGACCTGCCCAATCTGTCCGTGGTGATGCTGGGTCTCGATTTCTGGAACCTCGAGCGATCTCGCCCCGTGCAAGAAGAGCGCTTGCTGACCGCGGTACGGGCGAAGCTGGGCCGCCAGGTCACCGCCTTGCGGTTGCCGCCGTATTTGCCTGAGACGTCTGACCCCTTCGGGCAGTGGACCAAGGTTGGAGTGCCAGTCGGCCTGTTCCCAGGCTGGCTTCGATGCTCGCGCTGCAATCGGCTGGCTGAAGCCACCAGTGGCCTGTTCGATTTGGAACCAGACCCGGTGCGGCCCGATCATGTTCGATATGCGCATAAGTGCTGGGGCAGTGGGAAGAAACGCCCGGCGGCCCTGCCGGCTCGCTTCGTGCTGGCATGCGAAAACGGTCACCTCGACGACTTTCCCTGGCACTTCTATTCACACCGGGGTGTCCAGCCCGATTCCGGGCATTCCCTCAGGATGACTGAATCCGGCAGTACCGGTGAGGCCGCCAACGTGTTCGTTACCTGCGAGTGTAACGCTCGCAGGTCGATGTCCGAGGCATTTGGTGAGGCGGCTGAATTCAGTCTGCCGGGTTGTCGAGGCCGTCACCCTCATCTTCCGGGCAAATTCGACGAGTGTGGGCAGCCCGTTCGCGCCCTCGTGCTCGGTGCTACCAACAGCTGGTTCCCGACTCAGCTGAGGGCCTTCACCGTACCCAGGGACCGTGACCCGCTCATGCACGTGGTCGCGGAGTTCTGGAAGGAACTGGAGATTCTCGCCAAATTGCCTGAGGAGGTGGCCAAGCAGATCATTCCGAATCAGAACTGCTGGCCTGACCTCGAACGCTACGGCATTGACAAGGTATGGCGCGCAGTCGTCGAGCGTGCCCGGCATAGGCCGCGCAATGAGCGACGTGGAGACAACGTCGACCTTTACCAACCGGAGTGGGACGCCTTCACCAGTGACCGGTCGGCGAATCAGCCCGATTTCACCACAGTGCGAGAGCCGGTCCCGGAGAACACCGGCTCGTGGTTGAACAGGTTGGTCTTGGTACCGCGGCTGCGGGAGGTGGCCGCACTCTACGGATTCACCCGGATCGACGCGCCGGAATGGGAGGTGCAAGACACTCCGGACCAGCGACGAGCGCCACTGTCGCTGTCAGAGCCAACGTGGGTTCCCTGTGCGGAAACCAGGGGTGAGGGGTTCTTTCTGCGGTTCGATGAGGAGCGTGTCGCCCGCTGGGAAGCCCGGCCAGAGGTGCGTCAGCGTGAGGGGAACGTGCTGCTGCCCGCACACCGGTTGTGGTGTCGTCAGCGAGACGTCGACGCCGCGGGCTGGCCAGGGATGCGGTATGTCCTCCTGCACACGTTCGCGCACACGCTCATCCGGGAGCTCGCCCTGGACTCGGGGTACAGCGCGGCAGGAATCGGCGAGCGGATTTACGCGCGTTCAGCCGCGGAGAATGGGCAGACACCTATGGCTGGGATCTTGCTGTATACGGCGGCGCCGGACAGCGAAGGAACGCTGGGCGGACTCGTGTCGTTGGGTAAGACCGAAAGGCTTGGACAGCTTGTCGATCAGGCGCTCGAGGCGGCTGAACTCTGCAGTTCCGATCCGCTCTGTTCGGAGCACGACCCGCGGGTGCACGGAAGGCTCTACGGCGCCGCCTGCCATGCGTGTTTGTTCGCTGCGGAAACGTCATGTGAGCGAGGAAACCAGTACCTGGACCGAGCGTTGTTGGTCGATACCCTCGGCACCGCAGGGTGTGGCTTCTTCACCGATTAGTCGGCAAGGACCTCGAACTGGTCGATTCGACTGATCTCGTACTGGCGCCCAGTGTGCCGGAGCGCGCCGGTGACCCGGACGTTTCGTCCGTCGCCATGGGTAGCTACAGCCAAGGAGTATTGCTGTGGATTCAGTCGCATGACGATCCGGTCTTCTTCCCGGCGCTGGTCTTTGCCCTGGATTGTGCCGGCCAATTGAACCTTGCCGAGTTTGTCTGTCGGACGAGGGCGTTCCAGATGAGTGATGCGTCCGATCACCACGACTGCTTCGGTAACCGGCAGCATCCGTAGGTGTTTCGCCGCGCGTTTGAGGGTCGAGATTGCGCGAGAGTCGAAGCGGACGAGCGGGGTATCCGCTTCGGTCGGTGAGGCCGCGGCCCAGGAAAAGGAAAGCTCGAACATGCTCTGCCGCTGCCCTCCGATGGCCACCAGGGCGTCACAGAGATTGGCCGAGACCCCGTCACCGATCCGTTCTTCGAACTCGATGAAGTTGTCCCCGTACGTTTCCGCCGCCGCGTCTCGGGCGGCGGATGCCGCTTGGTGGAGTAAAAGGAGCACGTCACGCGCGGACACGGCAGGTTTTAGGCTCGCGTCGGCGAGCGGACTTTCCACTCGTAGCACGTAGCTGCCGACACTGGTTTGTCCTAGGCGGAGCTGATCGATGACTGCCTTTGCCGCCAGCGGCTTCTGGCTGGGCAGAACACTGGGACGGTCTGGAGACGCGGCTGCCGTTGCGGCGGCCAAGAGGATGTCATGAACCCCTCTGACCGCGCGCAAGCCCTCGCTCAGCGGAATCGTCCCGCTCGGTGTATCAGGGACGGTCCTGATTTCGTAGACGTCAACCCGAGTGGAGCGGAGATCTCTGAGAATTTCATGTTCCGGCCGCTCCTCGACAAAAGCCAGCGTCCTGACGATGTCGGCGACGCGCTCGGCGTAGTCCCGTAACTCCGAGGTGGCAGGCACGAGGAGCTCGACTTCGGATTCCTCGACGATGGTCGTCCAAACGATCGCGCGGCTGTACGTGCCTGATTCACGCCAGCCTGTTGAGCGCAGGTAAGTGACGATGGCGGAGAGGCCAACAGTACGGCGTTCATCGTTGGGGCTCTCGTAGGACATCAGGCACCCACCGGCAGCGTCGCGGCCGACTTCATCACCGCGTGGAGGGAGTCGACCGTGAGGAGATTCCGAACAGGGACGTCCACTCGCACCTTGCTGTCCGGTTTGAGATTCGATGTCGGATGGTCGCGCAGCGACATCCAATAGGCGGCATGTCTGAGTTCGGTGCTGGAGGGGGCGTGATCCACGTAGTCGTGCCAGTCATCGGGGACTATCACCAGTACCAGGAACCGGGGGACCATGAAGTCGGTGCCGGCGAGTTCGTTGTAGTGACGGGTCCGAAGTTCGTACTTCCAGTAGCCCTGTTGCTCGACAGCGATGCGTTTCGACCAGCTCTTGACCTGCACCTCGATGTTCGGGTGGCGGAGCTGACCGAGTTTGCCCTTGTGGCCGATCGTCAGATCGAAACCTCGACTGTCGATGTCTTCTCTCGCGACGGTCAGCCCGGCTGCCGACGCGAGGACATGAACGAACGACTGGCCGAAGGCCCCTTGATGTTCTGGTTTGCTCAGCACCAGTCCCATGCCCACCGTCTCGACTTCGAATTGGGGCCAAGGGTAGTCGATCTTTCGTCATTGTGGACGACAGAATATTGCCAGAGTTGGTTGCCGATCAGCCTGTCGAAGTTCCCGTGCCCGACCGATCGCGCCCACGGGGTGAAGTTCGGCGCGAGGGCGTCTCAGGACCGTTGACGTGGATCGACTTGCTCTCCTTGGCTGGAGTTGGTCTCACGCCAGTTCGATCATGCGCGGAGATGGCCTTATCACTTGAGGAGATCTTGATGCGGTTCGAACGCAAGGGCCGCGTGGGTCTTCGACCGAGCGGCCATGGTCTCCTGAGCACCTCTGTCTGCGCTTCGTGGGAGCGAGACCAGGGTGGGAGAAAGGGCGCGCAGTTCCACGTTCATGACGTCCGCTGTAGACGTCCTGAAGGTCAAGCGGCAGACACCGGTGAGATAGCCGCAGTCGGAGACCTAGCCGCATCTGTGCCTTCGTGCGGCCAGCACTTGGGCAAGTCTGCCGCAGTCGGACCGGCTCTCCGTCATGAGGCCAATCGGGATGGTGGTCCGGATGAGGTAGCCGGCTCGCCGTCTGGCCTATCCAGCAGCCGGCGAGGGCGGGTGCGGGAGCCTTCGCGATCGACGCCACGGTGCGGACGGAGCCGTGCAGGTTCCGCTGGGCCGACCCCTTGTGTTTGGCTGTCTGTTGAATGGCCGGGCTCTGCTGCCTTGCCCTCCGGACCGCAGCGAGGGAGCGTCGGTTCGCATGGACGACGATGCTCGGGCCGCCTCGCTGGATCGTTCGGATCAGCACTGTCATCTTCGTCACCGTTTCCCCTGGACAGCACGTCAACAGGCCTCAGCTGCTAGCCACTACGCTGGGAGCAACCCCGAACGGTGTCAAAGAGAGCGGAGCCGACGTGTCTGTGTCTTCACCTGCCCCAGGTGGTGCCATCGAGGACCTGCGCGCGTCCGTGGGACTCCAGATCGCCGACGAGCAGCTCCTGCGCACCCTCGCGACCGGTCTCGCCGACGTCGAGACCCTGCTCCGCGAGGTCGTCCGCAGTGACGTCAAGGCCGTCGAGGACGCCGCTTCACATCTGGTCGAGGCGGGTGGCAAACGTTTCCGTCCGCTGTTCACGCTGCTGGCCTCGCAGTTCGGGCCGAAGCAGGGCGACCAGGTGGTCACCGCCGCGGCGGCGGTCGAGCTGGTGCACCTCGCGACGCTGTACCACGACGACGTGATGGACGAGGCGACGATGCGCCGCGGCGCGGAGAGCGTCAACGCCCGCTGGGACAACACCATCGCCATCCTGACCGGCGACTTCCTGTTCGCGCACGCTTCGCGGCTGGTCGCCGACCTCGGCACCGACGCGGCCCGGATCATCGCCGAGACCTTCGGCGAGCTGGTCACCGGCCAGATGCGCGAGACGGTCGGCCCGGCCGACGGCGACGACGCGGTCGAGCACTACCTCACGGTCATCGCGCAGAAGACCGGCTCGCTGATCGCCACCTCCGGCCGGTTCGGCGGGATGATGTCCGGCGCGCCCGGCCACTACATCGACGCGCTCCGCCGCTTCGGCGACATCATCGGGACGGCGTTCCAGATCTCCGACGACGTCATCGACATCGCGTCCGCCTCGGACGAGCTCGGCAAGGCGCAGGGCACGGACCTGCGCGAAGGCGTCCGCACCCTTCCGATGCTGTACGCGCTGGCCGACCCGGCCACCGATCCGCGCCTGGTCGAGCTGCTGTCGGGGCCGATCTCCGACGACGAGCTCGTCGCCGAGGCCCTGGACCTGCTGCGCGCCTCGTCCGGACTCGAACGCGCACGCGAAACTCTTTCCGACTACGCTCGTCGGGCGCGTGCCGAACTCGCGGCGCTGCCCGCGTCGCCCGCCCGGGACGCCTGCGAATCGGTCGCCGACTACCTGGTCGCACGAACGCATTGACAAAGGGCAGGTTAGATGTCCATTTTCGGACAGGTTTGGCTGTGGAGTCTGCTGGCGTTCGTCGTCGGCGCGCTGCTCACCTGGCTGGTGCTGGTGCTCCCGGCGCGCAAGCGCATCCGTGAGCTGGAAGGCTCCCTGGCCACCGCGCACGCCGAGACGTCGAGACTGCCGGCCGGGGTGAGCCTCGGCGCGGGTGCCGCGGCCGTCGCCGGTGGGACCGCGTATCTCGCGAAGCCGTCGCACGACGAGCTGGACGAGGAGTTCGCGGCCGTCGAGGAGCCGAAGCCCGCGTACCCCGAGACGCTCACCGAGCAGGAGCCCGCGCAGCAGTGGACCGAGCCTGCCGAGGAGCCAGTCAAGGACGAAGACACTGCCGAGGAGCCGGAGCACTCCGCGACGCAGATCTTCGAGCCCGAAGAAGAGTACGAGGCCGAGTACCGCACCGCGACCCAGCCGGAACCGGAGCCTGAGCCGGACCCGGAGTCTTCGGCCGAGCGGACGCAGTACATCCCGGCGGCCTTGCCGGAGCCGGAACCCGAGCCGGAGCCGCAGCCCGAGAACCCATACGTCGCCGCGGCGACCGATTACCTCCAGCCCGCGTCGAAGTTGGACGTCGAGCCCGACCCGGAGCCGGAACCCGAGCCGCAGCCGTCCTTGCCGGGCGAAGGGCCGTACCGGTCCCGCCTGGAGATGCAGCTGGACCCCGAAGGTGTCGAGACCCAGCCGGAGCCGGTTTCGCTGTTCAGCCCCGCGTCGCGCGTGGAGACCGAGCAGGCCCCCGTCGAGACCAACTGGTTCGAGCGGGAAGAGGAGCTTCACGACTCATCGCCCGCGTACGCGTTCGGTTCCGACGAAGAAGCGAAGGCCGGTCTCCTCGACTCGGAGCCCGAGACGCCCGCCGAAGCCACCCAGGTGCTGCCCAAGCGCACGCCGCGCGGAGCGGTGCGCGGCGGTTTCGAGCCGCCGCAGCCGATCCAGCCGTCGATGCGGGCGATCGAACGTCGTGAGCCGGAACTGTCCGGTGGGCAGAGCGGTTCGCTGTTCGAGCCCGCCGTCCAGCCCGGCGACGCGATGCCCGCCCCGGAGCCCCCGCCCGCGCGGCAGGTCGCTCCGGTGACGGAGTCCGTCCCGCCCGGTCCGTTCGGTCCCGGTTCGGCGATGCCGCGGCCGGGTGGTGGCCGTCCCGCCGACGACTTCGCGGTCAAAGCCAGCGTCACCGCCCTGCGGTACTGCACCGAGGACTCGCCGCAGTTCCCGAAGATGGTCGCGGAGGTCTGGTTCCGGTCCGCCGCCGACGCGGAGCGCGTGGGTTTCCGTCCCCTCACCTGACAAACGCTATGAAAGGTCCTTTCCTTGCAAAATTTGCAAGGAAAGGACCTTTCATAGCGTTCGGGACCGGCTAGCTGACGACGGTCCAGGTGTCCTTGCCACGCAGCAGACCCTGCAGATCGGGCTTCCGGGCGGCCTGGGCCTCCGCGACCTGGGCACGCGCCTGGTCGTCGTAGGTGGGCCGCTCGACCTGCCGCAGGATGCCGGTCGGCACGTGGTTCAGGTTCTGGTCGCCGATCCGCGAGAGCGCGAACGCGTACGAGGTGTCCTCGATCGCCGGATCGTGCACGACGAGGTTCTCCTCGCCGATGTTCGCGACCTTCCCGACCTCGAGACCCGCCCAGCCGCTGCGCGTGACCCCGTATTCGCCCTGCGGCCCGAACTTGATCGGCTCGCCCGCCTTCAGCGGGATGAGCCGGGTCGCGGCCTCGTCCTTGTCCTTGAGGACGTCGAAGGCGCCGTCGTTGAAGATCGGGCAGTTCTGGTAGATCTCCACCAGCGCCGACCCGCGGTGTTTCGCGGCGGCCTCCAGCACCTCGGTCAGCCCCTTGCGGTCCGAGTCGAGCGCGCGGCCCACGAACGACGCCTCGGCGCCGATCGCCAGCGAAAGCGGGTTGAACGGGGTGTCGACCGAGCCCATCGGCGTGGACTTCGTGACCATGCCCGGCCCCGACGTCGGCGAGTACTGGCCCTTGGTGAGGCCGTAGATCCGGTTGTTGAACAGCAGGATCTTGATGTTCACGTTGCGCCGCAACGCGTGGATCAGGTGGTTGCCGCCGATGGACAGCGCGTCGCCGTCACCGGTGACGACCCACACCGACAGATCCGGCCGCGCGGTCGCGAGTCCGGTGGCGATCGACGGCGCCCGGCCGTGGATCGAGTGCATGCCGTAGGTGTTCAGGTAGTACGGGAACCGGGACGAGCACCCGATCCCCGAGATGAACACGATGTTCTCGCGCTTGAGGCCGAGCGTCGGCAGGAACGACTGCACGGCGTTGAGCACGACGTAGTCCCCGCAGCCGGGACACCAGCGGACCTCCTGGTCCGACTTGTAGTCCTTGGCCTTCTGCGGTTCGGTCTCGGTCGGCACAAGGTCCAGGCCGCCGAGGGTGGGGATCCCCAGATCGATCGCGGTCACTTCGTCCCCTCCGTACTGGTGATGATCTCCGTGAAGACGCCTTGCAGCTCCTCGGCTTTGAAGGGCAGCCCGGCGACCTTCGTGTACGACTTCACGTCGACGAGGTACTTGGCCCTCAGGAGCATCGAAAGCTGGCCGAGGTTCATTTCGGGGACGACGACGGTGTCGTACGAACGGAGTACGTCGCCGAGGTTGCCCGGGAACGGGTTGAGATGGCGCAGATGCGCCTGCGCGATCGGCATGCCGTCCTTGCGGACGCGGCGGCACGCGGCGCCGATGGGCCCGTAGGAGGAGCCCCAGCCGAGCGCCAGCACCCGTGCCTTGCCGCCGCTCGGATCGTCGACGACGAGGTCCGGGACGTCGACGCCGTCGATCTTGGCCTGGCGCAGACGGACCATCTTGTCGTGGTTGTCGGGGTCGTAGGAGATGTGGCCGGTCTTGTCGGCCTTCTCCAGCCCGCCGATGCGGTGCTGGAGGCCGGCGGCGCCCGGCACCGCCCACGCGCGGGCGAGGGTCTCGGGGTCACGCACATACGGCCAGAATTCCCCGGAATCGTCCTCGGCATTCGGCTCGGTGGCGAATTCCACGCGCAGATCCGGCAGGTCCTCGACGTCCGGGATCAGCCACGGCTCGGAGCCGTTCGCGATCGCGCCGTCCGACAGCAGGAACACCGGGGTGCGGTACTTCAGCGCGATCCGGGTGGCCTCCATCGCCGCGTCGAAGCAGTCGGCGGGGGACAGCGGCGCGACGATCGGCACCGGGGATTCCCCGTTGCGGCCGAACATCGCCTGCAGCAGGTCGGCCTGTTCGGTCTTGGTCGGCAGGCCGGTCGACGGGCCGCCGCGCTGGACGTCGACGACGACCAGCGGCAGCTCGGTCATCACCGCGAGACCGATGGCCTCGGACTTCAGCGCGACACCGGGCCCGGACGTCGAGGTGACGCCCAGCGCGCCGCCGTAGGAGGCGCCGAGCGCGGCGCCGATACCGGCGATCTCGTCCTCGGCCTGGAAGGTGAGGATGCCGTAGTTCTTGTGCTTGGACAGCTCGTGGAGGATGTCCGACGCCGGGGTGATCGGGTACGTGCCGAGCAGGATCTGCAGACCGGACTGCTGCCCCGCGGCGACCAGCCCGTACGCCAGCGCGGTGTTCCCGGTGATCTGGCGGTACGTGCCCTGGTTCAGCTTCGCGGGCGCGACCTCGTACGTCGTCGCGAACGACTCCGTCGTCTCGCCGTAGTTCCAGCCCGCGCGGAAGGCCAGGATGTTGGCCTCGGCGATGTCGGTCTTCTTCGCGAACTTCTCGCGCAGGAACCGTTCCGTGCCCTCGGTCGGCCGGTGGTACATCCAGGAGAGCAGCCCGAGCGCGAACATGTTCTTCGCGCGTTCGGCGTCCTTTTTGGACAGACCGGTCTCTTCGAGCGCGCCTCTGGTCAACGTCGACATGGCCACCCGGTGGACTTGATAGGCCGAAAGGGTGTCGTCGTCGAGGGGATCGTTCTCGAAGCCGACCTTGACCAGGTTCCGCTTCGTGAACTCGTCGGTATTGAGGATGATCGTCCCGCCGCTCGGGACGTCGGCGAGGTTCGCCTTCAGCGCGGCGGGGTTCATGGCGACCAGGACGTCCGGCCGGTCGCCCGGCGTCAGGATGTCGTAGTCGGCGAAGTGCACCTGGAAGCTCGAGACGCCGGGGATGGTGCCCTGCGGCGCGCGGATCTCCGCGGGGAAGTTCGGCATGGTCGACAGGTCGTTGCCGAAGGCGGCCGCTTCGGAGGTGAACCGGTCGCCCGTCAGCTGCATGCCGTCACCGGAGTCACCGGCGAACCGGATGACCACCCGGTCCAGCTTGGCGACCTCGGTGGGCCTGACGGCCGACAAGGAGCCGTTGCCGTTCGCACTCGTGCTCATAGGTCAGGGATTCCCTCTCTCCCGACGTGCGTCGTCCCCGGCCGTGCCGGGGATCGGCGTGCCTCGCCCGGCTGTCGGCCAGGTCACAGGTGCCATGTCCCGAGGTTAGTCCTCGGCACACTTTCCAGGTTGCCGTAAAAACGGCCTGGACCTACTCCTGGAGTGTCCTGAGCTCGCCGCTGAGCGGGGGTTATCCGGTTTATCTGTTACCGATGGTAACGGTCGGCGATGCGGCTCGATTGTGAGCCGTATCTCCTTCCAGCGTAGTGAAGTCCGGTCGAGGAACGGTCATTGGCCGGTGATCGAAGCCCTGAGCTTCGCCAGCCGTTCGGTGAAAGCGGGTGCGGTGAGTGACGCCAGTTGCGGTTCGATCTCGGCGTCGACGGCGGCCGAATGGTCGGTCAGCGACGAGGTGTGCCGGAGCGTGCGCTTCGTCGCGAGAAGGACGTCGCGCGGGGCGCCGACGGCGGGTTTCGCCAGTTCACGGGCCGCCTCGACCAGATCCCCATCGACGAGCCGGAGCGCCAGCCCACATCCGACGGCGGCTTCGGCGCCGACGATTTCACCGAAGAGCGTCATCGCCGCGGCCTTCTGCGGTCCGACGAGCCGCTGGATCATCCATGTCATCCCGCCGCCGGGATGGATGCCCAGATCGAGAAATCTGGCCACGAATTTGGCCTTCGGTCCCACGATGCGGACGTCCGCGGCGAGCGCGAGGTTCAGCCCGGCGCCCACGGCGGCACCGCCGACCGCGGCGATCGTGGGCAGGGAACACCGCGCAACCGAGAGGAATCCGTCGTAGATGGCGCGGAGCCCGTCCTCGCGGGCGCCGGCGAGCGTGTCCAGGTCCGCGCCGGCGCAGAAGGCGGGCGGCGCGCCGGTGATGACCAAAGCGTGGACACTTTCGTCGGCTTCGGCGCGCGAGACGGCCTCGGCGAGCTGCGCGGAGAGGTCGAGGGTCAGTGCGTTGCGGGTCGCGGGCGCGTCGATGGTGAGCACGGCGACGCCGCCGTCGTGGCTGGAGTGGATCTGATCGGTCACGGGGACGAGGGTGTCACGCTTCGGGTGTCGGCGGGCGCTCCAGCAACCGGGACAGGACGACGGTGGACACCGTGCGGTCGACGATCTCCAGCCCGCGCAGCCGTTCCAGCGCGGTCTCCAGATGATGGATGTCCGACGCGCGCAGATGGACGATCGCGTCGGCCGCGCCCGACACCGTGTACGCCGCGACGACCTCCGGCAACGGCTCCAGCCGGGCGCGGATCCGCGCCGGGGTGATGTTGCCGTTGCAGGTCATCTCGACGAACGCCTCGGTGCCCCAGCCCAGCGCCTCCGGGTCGACGACCGCGGTGAACCCGCGCAGGACCCCGGTTTCGAGGAGTCTGTCGACCCGCCGTTTCACCGCGGGCGCGGACAGGCCGACCACCTTGCCGATGTCGGCGTAGCTGGACCTCGCGTTGGCCATCAGGCATGAAACGATTCGCTGGTCGATGGTGTTCACACGCAATGTTTAGCAGGTATGTGCGCAGCGAACAGCGATTGATTGCGGAATTAGGTAAGCCTTACCCTTCGGGTATGCCGGAACTGGAGCAGCAGCCCCGTGTACCCACGACGCGCCGCTACCTCATGTGCCCGCCGCGGTACTTCGCGGTGGACTACGTCATCAACCCGTGGATGGACCCGTCGGTCCCGGTCAGCGTCGACACCGCGATGGCGCAATGGACCGAACTCCGCGACACCTATCGACGCCTCGGCCACACCGTCGAGGAGATCGAGCCTCAGCCCGGCCTGCCTGACATGGTGTTCGCCGCGAACTCCGGCACCGTCGTCGACGGCCGCGTCCTCGGCTCGCGGTTCCGCGCGCCGCAGCGCACCGCCGAGGCCGAGCACTTCCGCCGCTGGTTCGTCGAGCACGGCTACCGCGACATCACCATGCCCGAGAAGATCAACGAGGCCGAGGGCGATTTCGCGTGGACCGGCAAGGTCCTGCTCGCCGGCACCGGCTTCCGGACCGACCCGGCCGCGCACGCCGAAGCGCAGGAGGCCCTCGGTGTCCCGGTCGTGTCGCTGCGGCTGATCGACCCGAGCTACTACCACCTCGACACGGCGCTGTTCGTGCTCGCCGAGGCCACCGACACCACGTCCGCCCAGATCGCCTACTTCCCGGAAGCGTTCTCGGCCGGATCGCGGAAGGTGCTGGAGCGGATGTTCCCGGACGCGGTAATCGCGGACCGGGCCGACGCGGAGTGCTTCGGCCTGAACGGGGTGTCCGACGGACGCAACGTCGTTCTGCCGGTCGAGGCGACCGGATTGGCGGCACGGCTGACCGAACGCGGCTACGAAGTCGTCTTCCTGGACATCTCCGAGCTTCGGAAGGCGGGCGGCGGCCCGAAGTGCTGCACCCTGGAGATCCGCAAGTAATCCATTAGTGGACACCTTGCGGGATCGTGTAACTACTCCGTTCGCCAATTCGATTAATCGGGAAACACACTCGGTCCCGAATGAGGCGCGGATGGTGATCCTGGCGATAGGCGGCGTGGGCAAACCCGTGCGCGCGCTGGATCCTGGCGAGAACGAAACTTGGGTGACCGTCGAGCAGTTCGAGCGCGTGCTCGACACCGTGGCCGGGCGCGAAGACGTCGGGCTCACCTTCGACGACGGAAACTCCTCGGACGTCGAGATCGCGCTCCCCAGACTGGTGGAGCGCGATCTCACGGCCGAGTTCTTCCCACTGGCCGGCCGGATCGGGCAGCGGGGTTTCCTCGACGCCGACGGTCTCCGCGAGCTGGTCGAGGCGGGGATGTCGATCGGTTCGCACGGCTGGGAACACCGCGACTGGCGCCGGCTGGACGCCAGGAACGCCCGGCGTGAACTGGAAACCGCGCCGAAGCTGCTCGCGGACTTGAGCGGGAGACCCGTGCGCGCGTACGCGCCGCCGTTCGGCGCCTACGACCGGCGGGTGCTCAGCAGGCTCCGGCGTTCCGGCGCGACGCGGGTCTACACGACCGAAGGCGGCGGGGCTTCGCGCGACGGCTGGTTGCGGCCGCGGATCGAGGTCCGGCACGACGTCGATCAGGAATGGATCGACAGTGTGCTCGGTGAGCGGGAGGGCCTGTACCGCCGAGCGGGACGGCTCATGGCGCGGGTCGCCAGGCTTGCCCGCTTTTGACCGATTTTCTTTGTGCGGTGGGAAAATAACCCTTGAGCCGAACCGACGGCGAAGGCATTCTGAGCACCCTGGATAAAGAAGTCTTATTAACAAAGGGGTATTCGGTATGCGGAAATCGCTCCTGTTCTCGGCGATGGTCGTTGCGGCCGGGTTGGCTCCCGCGGCGACCGCCGCCGCATCACCGGAAGCCGCCCCGACCGCGCAGCAATTGCTGGCGAAGACCACCAGCTGCAAGCAGGTGTCGAACGGCAAGTACAAGACCGACGAGGAAACCGGCCGGACCATCGCGGTCTGCGACGCGGGGAGCGCCGTGTTCTGGAAGGCCGACATGGACATCGACTGCGACGGGCAACCGACCGCGCGGTGCAACAAGAACACGGACCCGTGGTTCCAGGACGGCACCGCGTACCCGCGCTCCGACGGCAAGGCGCTGATCGCCGACCAGACGCCGTATGTCGTCGTGCCGAGCATCAGCGGCACGTGGAACTTCGAAAAGGCCGGTCTCAAGGGCGCCGGTTCGTGCGCGGTGATCTACAACGACAAGGTGCTCTACACCGTCATCGGTGACACCGGCCCGAAGAACATCATCGGCGAAGCGTCCTATGCGGCCGCGAAGGCGCTGGGGATCAACCCGGACCCGAAGAACGGCGGCGTCGACTCGGGGGTCACGTACATCTGCTTCAAGAACTCGAAGGTGTCGCCGATCGAGGACCACGGGAAGTCGACCTCGGTCGGGCAGGGCCTGGCGGCGAAGTTCGTTCAGGGCTGACGGAAGTGCGCCCGATGTGGCAGGGGAGACGCTGAAGGTCTCCAATGCCACATTGGGCGCACTCAGCTCAGCGGGGCTCCATTTGCACCCACGAGTCCCACCCGTAGGGCGGCGCGACGTGCCGGACCGTCGAGTCGTGGACCGCCTTCCACGGTCCCGTCACACGGAACACGTATTCGCCGACGGCGACCCGTGGGAAGGTCACGAAGCCCTTGGCGTCGGTCTTGCCGAACGAAACCAGCCGGTTGTCCTTTGTGGACAGGGTGGCGGTGATGCCTGCCAAGCCTTCACCGTCGTCCGGCGTCCAGTTGCCGTTCTTGTCGACCCAGGCCAGGACGCGGGCGTCGGCCCGCTTGCCGGGCACCTTGGCTTCGGCGGACACCTGCGGACCGGACACGGAGGTCTTGCCGTTGAAGGAGCAGTAGAGGGACGTCTCGCCGAAGTACAACGCCTTTTCCGGCACCTGGGTGGTCAGGGTGAGCACCAGTCGCTGTCCCGGGGCCAGCGCGCCCGCCTGCGGGGAGCCGAACGCGCCCCACTGTTCCTGCGGGACCTTCAGTGCCGTTTCGGTGCCGTCGTCGCTGCATGTCACGAAGAGGCCGGAGAGCGGGTGGGCGCCGCTGTTCGTCAGCGTGACCGTCGCCTTCGCCGTCTCTCCAGGCGCATAACTCGTCTTGTCGAGTTCGAGCTTCGCTTGGAGCGCCTGGCTGAGCGGCTGCTGGCCCCGGATGCTCAGTGCTTCGTACTTACCGCTGCCATCGAGGCGCATCAAGGTGCTTTCCGGCAACAGCCAGCCGTCGGGCACGTTGTGGAAGTACACGATCCGGGTGGCGCCGACCGGGACGGCGTCGAAGGAGAACCGGCCGGCGGCGTCCGTGAGCACCGACAGTTCCGTCGGCAGTCCGGGGCCGCCCACCAGGGTCTTGATCCCCGCCAGTTCCTCACCTGGGGAAAGGACGCCGTCGCGGTTCTTGTCCCCGTAAACCTGGCCGGCGACGCGTTCGGTGGTCTCGGGTGGGATCACGTCCACCGGGACGTCGACCCTGTTGTCCCCGAAGTCGGTGTCGGCCGGGGTCGCCACGTCGAGTCTCACCACGGGATTGCCCGCTTCGGCACCCCAGATTCGACCGGTCAGGCGGTAGGTGCGGCTTTCGCCCGCCTGGAAGGTCGCTCCGGGCCCTTCGTGGCTCAGCTCTCCCCAGGTGTTCAGGTCGAACCCGTAGTAGGGGCCGGAGTAAGTACTTCCCTGCGCCTTGACCTCGGTCGCCGTGGCGTCGCCGATATTGGTGATCGTCAGGTCGATCGGAATGGTGTCGTCCCTCAGCCAGCGCCCGTCCGGCACGGCCGCCGTGACCTTGAGGTTCGGACCCGGATCGGCGTACGCGGGCACCGCGGACACCGTGCCGGCGAGGGCGAAGGCCAAGGTCAGTGCGCCGACGGCGCGAAGTGATCTTCTGGACAGGGTTCTACGCATCGGGCTCCCCAGGTGCTCGTCGTTGACGAAATCAACCTAAAAGTGGCGTCGACGGCCTGACCAGTACGGAACGTTCCGGAGTCGCCGGGAGGCAACCGCGAGGCCGTTTCGCGCGTGTACGACGGATCGAGACGAAACCCTTACGCGTCGCCTGTAGCGTTTCGCGCCCCGTGGACGATGAGTAATTCCCTTGCCGCACAGGCATTCCGCCAAAAGCAGGCGAACGACGGACAGCGGTAACGAACCCGGCCGTCCCGCCGACCAACGGGCAGCGGAACGCGGCTGGAGGAATTCGTCATGAAGATCAGTGTCTTCGGGCTCGGTTACGTCGGTTGCGTGTCCGCGGCGTGCCTTGCCGGGCGCGGGCACGAGGTCGTCGGGGTCGATGTGAACCCGGTGAAGATCGAACTCGTCTCCAGCGGCAAGGCGCCGGTGGTCGAAGAGCGGATCGGGGAACTGACCGCGGAGGTGGTCGCCCAAGGCAAACTGAGAGCGACGACCGACGTAAGACAGGCGATCGCGGACAGCGAGGTCTCCCTCATTTGCGTCGGTACCCCGTCGGCGCCGAACGGCAGCCTCTCGACGGCGTTCCTGGAGCGCGTCGCCGAGGAAATCGGCGAAGCGCTCAAGAACAAAACGCGAAGACACACGGTCGTCTTCCGCAGCACGATGCTCCCCGGCACCTGCCTGGACCTGCTCGTCCCCATCCTCGAGAAGTCGTCCGGCCGCACCGCTGGCGTCGACTTCGGGGTCGCGGTGAACCCCGAGTTCCTGCGCGAGGGGAGCAGCGTCAAAGACTTCTTCGACCCGCCCAAGACCGTCATCGGCGAGCTCGACGCCGCGAGCGGTGACGTCGTCGCGGCGCTTTACGAAGGGCTTCCCGGCGAGGTCTTCCGCGTCCCGATCCCGGTCGCCGAGATGACGAAGTACGCCGACAATTCCTTCCACGGGCTCAAGATCGGCTTCGCGAACGAGCTCGGCGCCATCTGCCGCGCGCTGGGGCTCGACTCGCATCAGGTGATCGACGTCTTCCTCGCCGACCGCAAGCTCAACATCAGCCCCGCCTACCTTCGCCCCGGATTCGCTTTCGGCGGCTCGTGCCTCCCCAAGGATCTGCGCGGCCTGGTCTACGCCGCGCACCGCGCGGACGTCGCCGTCCCGATCCTGTCGCATGTGCTGCCCTCCAACGACGAACACCTCCAGCGTGCCTTCGATCTGGTCGCGCGCACCGGGAAACGCAAGGTCGGACTGTTCGGCCTGTCGTTCAAACCCGGCACCGACGATCTGCGGGAGAGCCCGCTCGTCGAGCTTGCCGAGCGCCTGCTCGGCAAGGGATACGACCTCCGCATCTACGACGCCAACGTCAGCCTTTCGCGGCTGATGGGCGCGAACCGCGAGTACATCGAGGGCAGGTTGCCGCATCTCGGCCAGCTGCTCGCCGGCTCCGTCGGCGAGGTCGTCGACCACGCCGAGGTCTGCCTCATCGGCTGCACCGATCCGGACGTCCTCGCGGCGCTCCCGGCGGGTGGCGGCCACACCATCGTCGATCTCGTCCGCGTACCCGACGCCGACCGTCGCCGGGCTGAAGAGGGATATGTCGGTCTTGCCTGGTAAAGCTCTCATCCTCGTCGAGAACCTGTCCGTCCCCTTCGATCGCCGCGTCTGGCAGGAGTGCCAGACGCTCCGCGACGCCGGCTGGGAAGTCCACGTCATCTGTCCACAAGGGACGAAGCGGGACACCGAGGCCGAAGTCACCATCGACGGCGTCCACATCCTGCGGTACCCGCTGAAGGCCGCCACCGGTGGTCCGGCGGGGTACGTCCAGGAGTACGGCTCCGCGCTGTGGCACACGCTGCGCCTCGCCCGCAAGGTCGGCAGGGTCGACGTCGTGCACGCCTGCAACCCGCCGGACCTGCTGTTCCTCGTCGCGCTGTACCTCAAGCGCCAGGGCGCGAAGTTCATCTTCGACCAGCACGACCTCTGCCCCGAGCTGTACCTTTCGCGCTTCGACCGCGGCGAGGACTTCCTGTACCGCGCGGTCCGCGCGCTGGAGCGCCGCACCTACAAGACGGCCGACGTCGTCATCGCTACCAACGAGAGTTACAAGGACGTCGCCGTGAAGCGCGGCGGCAAGTCGCCGGACGACGTCTTCGTCGTGCGCAGCGCACCCGTGGTCGAGCGGTTCCACCTGGTCCCGGTCGAGCCCGAACTGAAGAAGGGCAAGCCGCATCTGCTGGCGTACCTCGGTGTGATGGGCCCGCAGGACGGCGTCGACTACGCCTTGCGCGCGCTCGCGTCGCTGCGTGACGAGGTCGGTCGCACCGACTGGCACGCCGTGTTCATCGGCTCCGGCGACGCGTTCGACGCCATGGTGGCGTTGTCCAAGGAGCTCAAGCTCGACGACCAGGTCGAGTTCACCGGCCGGATCTCCGACGAAGATCTGTTGCGCTACCTGTCCGCGGCCGACGTCTGTCTTTCGCCGGATCCGTTGAACCCGCTCAACGACGTGTCGACCATGAACAAGATCATGGAGTACATGGCGATGAGCCGTCCGATCGTTTCCTTCGAGCTGCGGGAGGCCAGGGTCTCGGCAGGAGAGGCCGCCCTTTACGCCCCGGCGAACGACGAGCCGGAGTTCGCGAAGCTGATCGCGCATCTGCTCGACTCGCCGGACCAGCGGACCGCCATGGGTGAGCTGGGACGGGCGCGCGTCGCCGGTCCGCTCTCGTGGGAGAACTCCCAGAAAGCCCTGCTCGCGGCCTACGCGGCCGCGGTCCGGTGATCGACTTCCCGGTCGCGTTTTGAACAAGAGTCGGGCAAGCCTGTAACCAACGCGGTGGCCGGTCCGACGGGATTCATGCACACCCCCACGCACCGGACGGAGATCCCGGCTTTGACTGACGACACGGTGCGCCTGTCCATGATCGGACAGGTCCTGCGCGGGCGGTGGCGGACCCTGGTGGCCCTCGCCGTCCTCGGCGCCCTGGTCGGCGCGGGATCGTCGGTGATCCTTTCCCCCGGTTACCGGACGACGTCGAACGTGCTGCTGCAGGGCCCGCGCGAGGCGGACGAACTGCTCACCCAGGCCGAGGTGGCGACCAGTTCGGTGGTGCTCGACCGGGCCGCCGCCGTCCTCGGCCGCGGGAGCGGCGCCGACCTGCGTGACCGGGTGAGCACCACGGTCGCGCAGGGCAACGTCATCACCATCGCCGCGACCGACGACTCCGCCGAGCACGCGCAGCAGGTCGCGGACCAGGTCGCCCAGGAATTCGTGAAGTACTCGACGCAGGTCCTCGCCAGTACCGGCGACGCCGCGGTCAAGGTGGCGCAGGAACGCCGCGAGACCCTGCGCCAGCAGGTCGCGCAGACGAACCAGCGGATCTCCGAGCTGGCGGAGAAGGTCTCCGACGGGACGACCTCGGTGGAGACCGTCCAGCTGCGTACCGAGCTGGCCGCGTTGCGCTCGTCGATCGAGCAGGCGATGTCCACCCTCAACGCCACCGACACCACGAGCGGCGGCCTCGGCAGCATGGTCGTCATGGGCGCGGCCGAGCGGCCGACTTCGGCGGCGGCGCCGACCTTGCCGCAGCTCGCCCTCGGCGGCGCGGCGCTGTTCTTCGTGTTCGGCCTGCTCGGTCACCTCTTCGCGGCCCGCACCGACCGGCGGTTGCGGGACGAGCAGGAGATCGGCGCGGCGCTCGGCGGGCCGGTGCTGGCCACCGTCGATATCGCCGACGAGCCGGACCCCGAAGCGAATCGGAGCCTGCGGGCGAAACTGCTGGGCGACGACAAGCCGTGGAACATCCGGCGGATCGACGTCACCCCCGATGAGATCGACGGCGACGTCCACTACCGCCGTCTCGTATCCCGGCTCCCGCGGCGTCGGCTGCTGGTGCTCGTGGCGGAGGGCGATCACGCCGCGCGGACCGCGGCCGCCAGGATCGCCGGACTCTCCGGCCGCCGGTTCACCGTCGTCACGGTGGCACCGGGGCGGCCGGTCGTGGAAGACGAAGCCGCCGAAGGTGTGCTGGTCGTGCTCGGTCTGGGCACGCGAACCGCGTGGGAACTGGTCGGTGTCGCCGAGGCGTGCGCCGACGCGGGGCTGACCGTGGTGGGTGCGGCCCTGATCCGCCCCGTCCGGCCGACCCGCGCCCCGGGCGCGAAGCCAGGGAAGAAGGCCGAGAAGGATCGAGAAGCACTGGCAGGTACTCCGTGACGACCGCCGAAAAAGAGAAATCCGAGCCGCTCATCGATCTCCAGCGGCTCGTGGTCTCGGTCCGGCGGCGCCGTCGCCTGTGGCTGGCCACCGCCCTCGCCGGGCTGATCGCCGGCGGGCTGGTGGCGATGTTCCTGCCGTCGCCGCCCACGGCCGTGGCGAAGATCCTGGTCGTCCACGCGGACGATTCGCCCAGTGACAGCGGCACGCTGATGGAGACCGACGTCGCCGTGATGGAGACGACGAAGATCGCCGGCGACGCGCTCAAGAAGCTGAACAGCACCCAGCCACCCGAAGAGTTCCTGAAGGACTACACCGCGCTCGGCGTGACGAACAACGTCCTTCAGGTGACGGTCAAGGGCAAGGACGACGCCGACGCGATCGCCCGAGCGCAGGCGCTTTCGGACGCCTTCATCACCGAGTACGTCGCACGCAACCAGGCGGGCGCGGCGGCCGAGCAGAAGGCCTTGCTCGATCAGCGCAATCAGGCGCAGACCGAACTCGGCACCATCCAGAACGACATCGTCGCCGAAGAAGCGAAGCGGAACCCCAACCCGGCTCAGCTGGAGCGGCTGTACTCCCGCCGCGCGGAGCTGACGTCCAAGATCTCCGACTACGACGGCCGCGCGCAGGAAGCGGGCATCGGCACCCCGAAGGTCGGCGCGGGGACACAGATCGTGGACGCGCCGCGGATCCTGCCGAAGTCGCTGCTGAAATCCACCGGCACCGCCGCCGGGATCGGCCTGGTGCTCGGGCTGCTGGCGGGTCTCGTACTGGCCGCCATCGGCAGCGTGGTGAAGGACCGACCGGTGCTGCGCCGCGAGCTCTCCCGTCATCTCGGCGCTTCGGTGATCGCCCAGCTGCCGAAACCGCCCCGCTGGTTCCGGAAGCGCCGCGCGCTGGAGGAACGCAAACGCGTCGCGAAGACGCTGATCCGCACGATCCGCGAGGACGACGGGACCGTGTCGCTGCTCGACCTCGGCGCACGCACCACGACGGCCGCACTGGCCGTCGACATCGCGAACGAGCTCGCGGAGCAGGCGCCGGTCACGCTCGTCGACGAGCTGCCGAGGGCGGGCCTGCGCGCGCTGGCCGCCGGATCCAAGGTCCGCGTCCTGGACCGCGACGAGCCCCGGGTTCCCGGTGAACGCCGGATCGGAGCCGGCTCGATCGAGCCGGGGACCGCGTGGACGGATCTCGAACACCTCGGCGCGGAGGCGATCCTCGTCGTGCGCGCCGGGCAGGCGAACACCGAATGGCTGCACACCGTCGCGCGTCAGCTGGCCGAACGGCGGATCCCGATCATCGGGGTCGTGCTGGTCGACCCGGATCCGCGCGACCACACCGACGGCACCCTGTGGGACGGCCTGCACACCGCCTTGCGCGGACGGGCCGCCGAGCCCGCGCGCGGCCCGCAGCCGAAGCCGGTCGAGATGTTCCCGGACGACGAGCCCACCGTGCGGCGGCTCGCGGTGGCGCCCCCCGAGCCCGCCCCGAAACACCGCCAGCCGACGCCGTACAAGCGGGCCGACGAGCACGACGCCGACCAGCCGACGACCCGATTCGCACCGGTCACGCAGGACAACGCCGAAGCCTTGTAGGGACGGAGGGCGGAGCAGAGGTGCAACTCGATGAAGGGACGACACGCGTGAACCCGCCATGGCCGAAGGCTCCGCGTGACGTGAAACGCCGACCAGCGCCCTGCCGACGTCGGCCGCGGTCGCGGGTTCACCTCTAGACAAGGGGAGCGAAAGCAGATGTGCGGCATCGCAGGGGCCTACCACTGGCCGGACGGGGGACCGCTCACGGATCGGCTCACCAAGACCCTCGCCCACCGGGGGCCCGACGGTTCGGGCCGATACGACCACGGGGAAGTCCATTTAGGACACCGGCGGCTGTCGATCGTCGACCTGACCGAGACCGGCGCGCAGCCGATGGTCAAGGACGGGCTCGCGCTGACCTACAACGGCGAGCTGTACAACGCGCCGGAGCTGCGGAAGGAACTCGAAGCCACCGGTGTGCGCTTCCGGGGCACGTCCGACACCGAGGTCCTGCTGGAAGCCTGGCGCGCGTGGGGCACCGAGGGTTTGCGCCGGCTACGCGGCATGTTCGCGTTCGGTGTCTTCGACGAGCGATCCGGCGAGCTGGTGCTGGTCCGCGACCAGCTGGGCATCAAGCCGCTCTTCGTGGTGCGCCGCGGCAAGGGCGTCGCCTTCGCGTCCGAACTGAAGGCGCTGGCCGCCGAACTGGGCGGCTCGCTGACCGTCGACGACACCGCGCTCGTCGCTTCCCTGCTCTACTACTGGGTCCCGGACGGCCGCTGCGCGTTCAAGGAGGCCGAGAAGCTGCCGCCGGGCAGTTGGGCGCGGTTCCGGCCGAACGGCGACGTCGAACGCGGCACCTTCTGGTCGCTGCGCCAGGTCGCCGAGGAAGGCGCTGCCTACGAGGGCGACTTCGACCTCAACGCCGTCATCGAGGACTCCACGCGTAAGCACCTGATCGCGGACGTGCCGGTCGCGACGTTCCTCTCCGGTGGGCTCGACTCCAGTTACCTCACCGCGATCGCCGCGCGCGAGCGGCCGGGGATCTCCGCGTACACCATCGGTTTCCGGGCCGAGGACGCGAAATTCGAGGCGATGCCGGACGACCTCATGTACGCGAAGAAGGTCGCCGCGAAGTTCGGCGTCGACCTGCACGAGATCGAGATCGCGCCGCAGGTGCTGGATCTGCTGCCGCGGATGACGTACCACCTCGACGAGCCGATCGGTGACCCGGCGGCGATCAACAGCTACCTGATCTGCACCGCCGCCCGCGAGGCGGGCGTCAAGGTGATGCTCTCGGGCATGGGCGCCGACGAGTTGTTCGCCGGGTATCGCAAGCATCTCGCGAACACGCTCGCCGTGCGGTACCAACGGGTTCCTGGCCTCGTGCGGCGTCCCGTCGAGTCCCTTGTGGACAGATTGCCGGTGGCGACGTCGAAACGGGGTTTCCGGTCGGTCCGGTTCGCCAAGCGGTTCCTCTCGTTCGCGGAGCTGCCCGAGGAGACCGCGTTCCGGCGCAGCTACACGATGTACGACCAGGCCGAACTCGTCGGCCTGCTGAACCCGGACCTCGCCGGCGCGGTGGACGACGTGATCACCGAACACGCGGACACCTACCACGACAACACGTTGTCGGATTTCGTGAACCGCATGTGCCTCGCCGACTCCCGGCTCTTCCTGCCGGGGCTCAACCTCGCCTACACCGACCGGTCCAGTATGGCCGCCTCCACCGAGGTGCGGACGCCGTTCGTCGACATCGAGGTCGTGAAGGCCGCGTTCCGGATCCCTGGCGACCGGAAGATCGTGAAGCGGCAAGGAAAGATGGCGCTGAAGGAAGCGGCGCTGTCGATCCTTCCCGCCGAAATCGTGCACCGGCCGAAGGGCCTGTTCAGCGCGCCGCTGCGGGCCTGGATGAGCCGCGACCTCGCGCCGCTGGTGCGCGAGGTGACGAACGAAGGTGAATTGGTGAAGGCCGGGTTCCTCCGTCGGGAGGCCCTGCGGAAGCTCGTCGACGAAGACGCGTCCGGGCAGCAGGACCGGTCCAAGCATCTCTGGCACATCTTGACCCTCGAGTACTGGTATCGCGGCGCCGTCGCGGGTCGGCAAGGTGGGTCATGAGTGGCGATTCATGGCCAGGGCGACACCGTCGCTGGGTCTCGTGCAGGGGCACAGTGGGTCGGCAGCGCCAGGGGCAGGGGTGAAGGGGACTTTCCCCGCATCCGATGCGGCGAAAGTCCCCTTCACGACACCCGACACCTTCGCCATCCCGAAACGCCACTTACGACCCACCCGAACCACCTGATCGCTGAGGAGCGAAGTGAAGCAGGTAGTGCAGAACTACAAGAGCGGGGAGCTGGCGCTCCTCGACGTCGAAGTGCCCGCGTGCAAACCGGGGGGTGTGCTGGTCCGCACCGCCTATTCGCTGATCTCCACCGGCACCGAGATGATGAAGGTGTCCGAGGCGAGTCTTTCCCTCGTGGGCAAGGCGAAGGCCCGGCCGGATCAGGTCGCGAAGGTGATGCAGAGCGTCGCGACGAACGGGCTCGGCGCCACGTACCGCAAGGCGATGAACAAACTCGACTCGTACACGCCGCTGGGGTACTCGCTGTGCGGTGTCGTCGAGGAG
This sequence comes from Amycolatopsis sp. NPDC057786, assembly GCF_042797905.1. Classification (NCBI taxonomy): domain Bacteria; kingdom Bacillati; phylum Actinomycetota; class Actinomycetes; order Pseudonocardiales; family Pseudonocardiaceae; genus Amycolatopsis; species Amycolatopsis sp. NPDC057786. Next base: position 129,459 of record NZ_JBHVKW010000001.1, on the reverse strand, counting down.
GTCGGCGCGGGCATCGACGACGTCGCCGTCGGGGATCACGTGGCGTGCGCGGGGAACGAGCACGCGCTGCACGCGGAACTCAACTGGGTGCCCAAGAACCTCTACACCAAGGTGCCTGACGGCGTCGACCCTCGGCACGCGGCGTTCGGCACGGTCGGCTCGATCGCGATGCAGGGCGTCCGCCAGGGCGAACCGCAGATCGGCGACATCGCGCTGGTCATCGGGCTCGGCCTGATCGGCCAGCTGGTCGTGCAGTTGCTGGTCGCCTCCGGGGTCCGCGTGGTCGGCGTCGACCCGGATCCGGGGCGCTGCGCGCTCGCCGAACGGCTCGGGGCGCTGAAATGCGGTGATCCCGGTTCCGGCGTCATCGACACCGCGGTCGCGGAGATCAGCTCCGGGCATGGCGTCGACCAGGTGTACCTCGCCGCGGGCGGCAGCACGAACGAGCCGGTGGAGCTGGCCGCGAAGCTGGCCCGCGACCGCGGCCGGGTGATCGACATCGGCAAGTGCTCGCTGAACCTGCCGTGGAACGCCTACTACGAAAAGGAACTCGACGTCCGGTTCTCCCGTTCGTACGGCCCCGGCCGCTACGACCCGGAGTACGAACTCGAAGGCCGCGACTACCCGATCGGCCAGGTCCGCTGGACCGAGCGCCGCAACCTCGAATGCGTCGTCGATCTGATGGGCAGCGGCCGTCTCGACGTCGAGCCGCTGATCTCGCACGTCTCGGCCTTCTCCGACGCCGTCGAGACCTATCGGAAGCTGAACGAGGGCGAGCTCAAGGCCGTCGCGGTGTTGTTCGAGTACGAAAAGCGTGCCGCCACCACCACGGAGCCCGTCACCTCGGCCGCACTCCCGAAACCGGTGACTTCCCGTGCGATGCCGAAGATCGACACCCTGCGGGTCGGCTTCATCGGCGCCGGCAACTACGCGTCCTCGATGCTGCTCCCGCATCTCGTGGAGATGGAGTACCTCGACCTCTTCGAAGTCGTCACCACGTCCGCGCTCTCGGGCGCGAACGCCAAACGCAAGTTCGGCTTCGCCCGCGCCTCCACCGACGTCGACGCGATGCTCGAAGACGACTCGATCGACGCCGTGTTCATCGTGACCAGGCATAGTTCGCACGCCGAACTGACCAGGCGCGCGCTACTCGCGGGCAAGGCCGTCTTCGTCGAGAAGCCGCTGGCGCTGTCGGAGAAGGAACTCGAAATCGTGCTCGGCGCGATCGAGGAATCCGGCAACGACCGGCTCCAGGTCGGGTTCAATCGCCGGTTCGCCCCGCTGCTGAACGAGTCGGTGCGCCAGTTCGGCCCACGGATCGGCCCGGGTTCCGTGCGCTATCTGGTCAACGCCGGGCAGCTCGACGCGAACAGCTGGTACAACCAAGCCGACAGTGAGGGCTCGCGATTCGCGGGCGAGGGCGGGCATTTCATCGACACGGTCAGCTGGCTGCTGGGCTCCGACCCGGTCTCCGTGTACGCCACCGCGACGCCGGGGCACCAGGACCTCCAGATCCTGCTGCGTTATCCGGACGGCTCGACGGCGTCGATCGCGTACACCACCAACGGTTCGTCGGCGTTTCCCAAGGAAACGATCGACCTCACCGCCGACGGCAAGGTGCTGAAGTTCGACGACTTCGCGCGCGCGTCGGTGTTCGGCCGCAAGAAGTGGGCCAGCTCCCGGATCCCCAAGGGGCGCGACAAAGGGCAGGCCGCCGAACTCGAAGCGTTCGTCGACGCGCTGAGCACCGGTGTCGCGATGCCGGTCTCGGTCGAGTCGCTCGTTTCGACGACGCTGGCCACGCTCGCGGTCAACCGCAGCCTGGAGACCGGGATGCCGGTCCGGATCGGACTCGGCTGATGGATCCCTCCTGGTACCTCCGAAGACTGTCGCGGATGGGGCCCGCCGAGATCGCGGGCCGGGTCACCGACGTCGTGCGCAAACGCCAGTGGCGTGGGGTCGCGGGGGAGAAGCCGTCCTGGTTGCCGGTTCGCCGGTTCGTGACGGTGCCCGGCGAAGACGTCCTCGCCGCCGTTTCGGGTGAAGCGGTGAAGGATCTGCTCGTCACCGCCGACCGGTTGATGGACGGGCGCGCCGAGTACTTCGGCGTCGAGCGGGACGATCTCGTCGCCCCGGACTGGTCGTACGACCCGAAGACCGGCCGCCGCGCACCGTCCGATGTGTACTCCTTCGACATCCCGTACCGGAGCGAGGAGGCCGTCGGCGACATCAAGCAGATCTGGGAGCCGTCGCGGCACCAGCACCTCACCGTGCTGGCCGCCGCGTATGCCCTGACCGGCGAGGACCGGTACGCCGAACGTGTCGCCGCGCACCTGAACTCGTGGTGGGCGGCCAATCCGCCGATGCGCGGGGTGCACTGGGTCAGCGGGATCGAGCTCGGCATCCGGCTGCTGTCGTGGGTGTGGGTCCGGCGCCTGCTGGACGGCTGGGCGCGGACTCCGGCGCTGTTCGAGGACAACCCCGTGGCGCTCGGCCAGATCTGGCACCATCAGCGCTGGCTGGCGGCGTTCCCGAGCCGGGGTTCGTCGGCGAACAACCACGTGATCGCCGAGGACGCGGGACAGCTCGCCGCGGCCTGCGCGTTCGCCTGGTTCCCGGAATCCGCCGGGTGGCGGGACAGGGCCCTCGCGTCGCTCGACAAGATGCTGCGGCACAACACTTTCGACTCCGGGCTCAACCGGGAACTCGCCACCGAGTACCACGGCCTCGTTCTGGAGCTGGGGCTCGCCGGGGCGCTGGAGGCGAAGGCCGCCGGGGTCGCGGTGCCCGAGTCGACCTGGCTCGTGCTGCTCCGGATGACCGACGCGCTGGCGTCCATTGTGGACAATAAGCTGCGCCCGCCGAGGCAGGGTGACGCCGATGACGGCTTCGGGCTGATCGTCGATGGTGACGAGACGAGCCGCTGGGCGTCGCTGCTCGGCACCGGATCCGTCCTTTTCGGACGGTTGGACTGGTGGCCGGAAACGCCGGGCGGGGGCGTCCGCACACAGCTCTTCTCCGCGCTGGGCAAAGACATCCAGGTCGACACGCGGCGTCCGGTGCGGCGGCGGGACGACTTCGCCGACGCCGGGATGACCATCCTGCGGGACGGCGGGATCTGGTGCCGTTGCGACGGCGGGCCGCACGGTTTCCTGTCCATCGCCGCCCACGCGCACGCGGACGCGCTTTCGGTGGAGGTCCGGCACGACGGCGTCGACATCCTCGCCGACCCCGGGACCTACTGCTACCACGGCGAAGCGAAGTGGCGGTCGTATTTCCGGTCCACGGCCGGGCACAACACGCTCGAACTCGCGCGCACCGACCAGTCCGTCTCCGGCGGCCCGTTCCTGTGGACGAAACACGCCGCCACCACTGTGCTCGCGGCGGGCACGCCGTCACGCTGGAGCGCGGAACACGACGGCTACACGCCGTCGATCCACCGGCGTTCGGTGGAACTCGACGGCGCTGAGCTGCGGATTCTCGACGAGGTCCGCGGTGGGATCCGGCCGTGCCGTCTCGCGTTCCACTTCGGCCCGGCCGTCGACGTCGTCCTCACCGGGGCGACGGCGAAGCTGTCCTGGACGGCCGACGGCCGGGAACGGAGCGCTTCGATGGAACTCCCGCCGCAGCTCAGGTGGTCCGCGCACCGCGGCGACACCACTCCGCCGCTCGGCTGGTACTCGGCCGGGTTCGGCCGTCGCGAGCCCGCGTGGACGCTGATCGGCGCCGGGACCGCATCGACCGAGATGACCACCGTGCTCACCTTCGACGCCGAGGGGCCTCCGTTGTGACGGTTCGACCGCACCGCTTCCTGCCGATCCTGCTGGTCGCGGCGGCCTTGGCCGCTTGCACCTCGGGCCCCGCCGACGAGGCGGGCGCACCGCCGGACCCCGGGCGAGCGCCGTCCGGCGGCGTGGCCCAGGTGTGCGGCAAACTGCCGCCGGGTCCGGCGGCGGCACCGGCGGGAGCGGTGACGGTCGATCCGGCCGTCGCGGGCGATCTCGTGGCGAAGACCAGGGCGAACGGGCCGGGTACGACGTTCTGGCTGGCGCCCGGCACGCACCGGCTCGGCGACGACCGCTTCGACCAGGTCCAGCCGAAGGCCGGGAACGTCTATCTCGGCGCGCCGGACGCCGTTCTCGACGGCCGGAAGATCAACCAGTACGCCTTCACCGGCAGTGCCGCCGACGTCAAGATCCAGTACCTCACCGTGCGCGGATTCCAGGCCCCGCGCGACGAGGGCGTGGTCAACCACGACTCGGCCCCCGGCTGGGTCATCGAGCACAACACGGTGCAGGACAACGAAGGCGCGGGCCTGATGGCGGGCGCGCGGCAGCAGGTGCGGGGCAACTGCCTGCGGAACAACGGGCAGTACGGGATGAACGCCTACGAGGGGCAGAACGCGATCACCGGTCTTGTCGTCGAAGGCAACGAGATCACCGGGAACAACACCGGTGACTGGGAGAAGAAGGTCGACGGCTGCGGCTGCACCGGCGGCGTGAAGTTCTGGGCCGTCGACGGCGCCGACGTCCGCGGCAACTGGGTGCACGCCAACCGCGGCGCCGGGTTGTGGGCCGACACGAACAACAACGACTTCCTGATCGAGGGCAATCTCGTCGAGGACAACGACAGCGCCGGGATCATGTACGAGACCGGCTACAACGCAGTCATCCGCGGCAACACCCTCCGCCGCAACAACCGCGTGGACGGCAAGACCTTCATCGACCGCGGCGACAGCTTCCCGGTGGCGGCGATCTACATCTCCGAATCCGGCGGCGAGCCGAGGGTGAAGGCGCGGACGGACAAGGTGGAGATCGCCGGGAACGTCCTCGAGAACAACTGGAACGGCATCACGCTCTGGGAGAACTCGGACCGGTTCTGCAACAGCCCCGCCAACACCTCGTCCGGCGCGTGTACGAAACTGGTGCCCGACCACGAGACCTGCGCCCGGCCGGCGATCGCGTCCGGCCCGCTGTTCGACGACTGCCGGTGGAAGACCCAGCGCGTCGAGATCCACCACAACCGGTTCGTCCTCGACCCGGCCGTGGCGGGCTGCGAGAACACCTGCGCGCGGATGGCCGTGCTCGCGAACTTCGGCACGTACCCGGACTGGTCGCCGTACCAGGGCGAGGTCGTGCAGCAGGCGATCACTTTCGCCCAGGGCAACAAATGGCGCGACAACACCTACGTCGGCCCGTGGAACTTCGTCGCCTTCGAACCGAGCCGGAACCTGAGCATCGGAGAATGGCAGGGCGCGCCGTACCACCAGGACGCCGGGTCGACCTACAGCCGTCAAGGGGGAGGCTGACATGCGGCAGAGAACCCGCTTCCCGCATCTGCCCCGGGGAGAACGCCCCTCCCAGTCGCCGGACATGCCGAAGGCGGTCGCCTTCGTGTGGGCGCTGCTCATCCTGAACACGCTGGGCTCCACCGGCGCGACGACCGTCATCCCGATCCCGCGTTCGGTGATCCAGCTGGTCACCATGGGCTCGCTCGTGCTGGCGTTCTGCATCGCGCTCGCGTTGAACGCCCGGCTCCGGATCCGGCCGAGCGCATACCTGCTGCTGCTCAGCATCCTGGTGGTGCTCAGCCTGATGGCGAGCCTGAACCTCGAAGTCGGGTACGGCGCGCTGTTCCGCTGCTTCCGGTTCGGCGTGTTCGTCAGCACGCTGTGGCTGCTGACCCGCTGGTGGGACGGCGGGATCCGGCTCGTGCGGCACCACATCCGGACCTACTCGGCGGTGCTGCTGACGGTCGTCATCGGGCTGGCCGCGGCACCGGGGATCGCGCTGGCCGAGGAGTACGGCGGACGGCTGACCGGCACCATCTGGCCGCTGACCCCGCCACAGGTCGGACAGTACTCGGCCGTGGTCATCGGGCTCACACTGCTGCTCTGGCTCGGCGGTGAACTCGACCGGCTGAACGCGCTGATCGTCATCGTCCCCTCGATCGGCATCCTGCTGCTGACCCACACCCGCACCGCCACGCTCGGCCTGATCGCCGGCGTGCTGATCGCGCTGCTGTCCCTCTGGATGTCCAGCGCGCGGGCCAGGAAGGTGTTCGCCGGGGTGGCGCTGATCGGCGCGGTGTCCGCCGTCGTCCTCGGTTCGCTGCTGCAGGCCTGGTTCCTGCGCGGCCAGAGCTCGGAGAACTTCTCCAGCCTCACCGGCCGCGCGAAGGTGTGGGACGCGCTGCTGTCCGACCCGCGAACCCTCGGCGAGTACGTGTTCGGCGTCGGGCTGACGAACAAGTCCTACATCGGCCTGCCCATCGACAACAGCTGGCTCGCGGTCTACCACGAACAGGGCTACGTCGGGATCGCGATCGTCGCGGCCTTCATGCTGGTGCTGATCGTGGTCGCCGCGCTGCGGCCGCCGTCGCTGGCCAGGGCGTGCGCGATCTTCCTGATCACCTACTGCGTTTCGGCGTCCTACACCGAGGCTGGTCTCGGTGACGCGTCGCCGTACCTGCTGCATCTGGCGCTGGCGGCGTCGCTGCTGGTGAGGGTGCCTGTCACCGAGAAGAATTTCGTCCCGGCCAAGGAGCCTGCGTGAAGGTCCTCGTGGTCCACAACCGCTACCGGTCCGAGCAGCCGAGCGGGGAGAACAACGTCGTCGACCAGGAGGTCGCGCTGCTCGCGGCCGCCGGGCACGACGTCGGCCTGTTCGAACGGCGCAGCGACGACATCTCCGCGATGTCGTTGCCGCGCAAGGCCGTCGTTCCGCTTCAGGTGCCGTGGAACCGGGCGGCGCGCGCCGACCTCGCCCGGCGGCTGGCCGAAGACCGGCCGGACGTCGTCCACGTCCACAACACGTTCCCGCTGCTGTCGCCGTCGGTGCTGGCGGCGTGCGCGGACGCGCGCGTGCCCGTTGTCGCGACCGTGCACAACTACACCCTGATCTGCCCGCCCGGCACGCTGTACCGCGACGGGCACGTGTGCACGGACTGCGTCGGCCGGACGCCGGCGCCCGCGGTGCGGCACGGCTGTTATCGCGGTTCGGCGCTCGCGACCGTGCCGATGGCGGCGAGCCTGATGATCAACCGGCGTCGCTGGTGGTCCGGGGTCTCCCGGTTCTTCTGCATTTCGCGGGCACAGCGCGAGGTGCTGGTCGCCGCCGGAATGCCCGCGGAACGACTGGCGGTGAAGTACAACTTCGTCGCCGATCCCGGCATCCGGCGCTCCGGTACCGGCGAGCACGTGCTGTTCCTCGGCCGGATCACCGCGGAGAAGGGCATCGGCCTGCTCATGGCGGCCTGGGACCGGATCGCCGCGACCGGCGGGCTCGGCATGCCGCTGGTGATCGCGGGTACCGGTCCGATGCAGGACGAGGTCGCCCGCTGGGCGGAAGGCCGCGACGACGTCCGCTACGAAGGGCTGCGGAGCAAGGCGGAATGCGCCGAACTGGTCACTCGCGCGGCCGTGGCGGTGGCGCCGTCGGAATGGCTGGAGACGTTCGGGCTGGTGGTCGTCGAGGCGATGGCCGCCGGGGTCCCGACCGTCGCGGCCGCGCACGGCGCGTTCCGCGAACTGGTCGAGGACGGCGTGACCGGGCTGCTGCACGAACCCGGCGACGCCGAGTCGCTGGCGCGGCGGCTGCGGGAGGTCGTCGGCGACGCCGGCCGGAACCGCGAACTCGGCCAGGCGGCGCGGCTGGTCTACGAACAGGAGTTCACCCCGGAAGTGGGGTTGGAGCGGCTGATCGACGGCTACCGGGACGCGATCGGGCGGGTGGCCGCGGAGTGAAACCGGCTCTGCCGCCGGTGCTCCGTCCGGCCGCGTTCGTCCTGGCCGTGGTCGGCGGGCTCGGCGCGCTGGTGCTGGGCCTGGTCTACGCCGGGACGTCCGGGGCGACCGGGCCGGACGCGACGCTGGTCGACGCGCTCGCCTGGTCCGGCGACCCGTGGTGGACGATCGCGACGGTGATCGACTTCGTCGGCGAGCCCGTCGGCGCGATCGTCACCATGGTCGTGTTCCTCGTCTGGTGCCGGTTCTCGCGGCGGCCGCGCACCGCCGTCACCGGAGTGGTGGCCGTCCTGATCACCGTCGGTCTGACGAGCGGGCTGAAACCGGTCACCGGCCGGTACATTCACGGCGAATTCCTGGCGTATCCCAGCGGGCACACCGGTTTCGCCGTCGCGTTGACCTTCACCGCCGCGTTCGGCGCCCTTCGCCGTGGCCCGGCGTCGGTGCTGCTGGTCGTCTGCGCCGGGGCCGCGATGGGCTGGGCCGAGGTAACGATGGGCGCGCACTACCCGACTGACACGCTGGGCGGCCTCGGTGTGGCACTCGCGGTGGTTCCGGTGACCGCGTTGCTCGTCGACGTAGTGGCGACCCGGTATTCCTCGAGCACAGCGAAAGGAACGGCCATGTCCCTCATCGATACCGCCAAGAAGATAGCCGCACGGGCGGAGGACCTCGGCCAGCGCGCGCTGGCGACGGTCGGTGCCAAACAGTCCGAGTCCGCCATCTCGGCCGACGCACAGGGTTATTGGAACTCGCCCGGCGAGAAGAGATGGAAGGACAATTCGCACTGGCGCGAGTCCGACACCTTCGACGGCAACGACCTTTGGGCCGAAATCGGGAAACGGCACCTCGACATGTTCGAGGGTGGAGCCCGGCTCGCGGGCTTCGACCGGCCGTGGAATCGCGTCATCGAATGGGGCTGCGGCGGTGGGGCGAACGCCATCCATTTCGCCCCGCGCGCCCGGGAATTCATCGGCGTCGACATCTCCGCCGAGACGCTCGCCGAATGCGAGAAGCAGGTCGCCAAGGTCTGTGACACCCCGTTCCAGGCCGTCGAGATCGACGTCGCGAATCCGGAAGCCGCGCTCTCGGCGGTGACGGAACCCTGCGACGTCTACGTGAGCTTCTACGTTTTCGAGCTGATCCCGACGCCGGAGTACGGCGAACGCCTGCTCCGCATCGCGCGGGAACTGCTCGTCCCCGGCGGCCTCGCGCTGATCCAGGTCAAGTACGACCCCGGCACGTGGCGGACCCGGCCGCGCCGTCGTTCGTACCGCTCGGGGCTGGCGGCGATGACGACCTACCGCGTCGACGCCTTCTGGCAGCTGGCGGAGCGGTGCGGCTTCACGCCCCACGCGATCCAGCTGGTACCGAAGAACGAACTGGACGAGCGCTACGCCTACTTCTTCCTGACCAAGTCCTGACTTCCGCGTTCAGCCGACTAAATGCGCCGCTTTCGTGCCGGGCCCGGCGTCGCGAAAGCCACTTTCGCGACGTCTGATGTCCCGAAAGTGGCTTTCGCGACACGGCCTCGGGTCGAGGCGGTCGCGTTCAGTCGACTACTTGGGTGCTTGAAGACGTAACTCGCGTGATCAGCCCCGTAACTCGCGAGATCAGACGGACGACACGCGTGATCAGATGGACGACACGCGTGCTTGCGCGGACGCCACGTGCACGCGGCCCGGGCCACCACGAGTCGGCCGTCTGGACACACGTGTCGTCCCTCCAATCACGCGTGTCGTCCATCGGATCACGCGTGTCGTCCGTCCAAGCACGTGAGTTACGCCTCCAAGCACGTGAGTTGCGCCTTCAAGCACGCGAGTTACGGCTCTGATCACGCGAGTGCGGCGCCTGATCACGCGAGTCGCGCGAGTCACCGAGCCGGGCAGCCGCCGGCACCGTCGAACGTGCTGCAAGGGTCCTGCCCGTAAGGTGCCGCCCGCCAAGCGGCCACGTCCAGCGACCGCGAAGCGTCATGCGCCACGAACGACCAATGCCCGACGTAGGTGTTCGAGAACCACTCGTTGTCCTGAGCGAACGTCACCGCCTCGGACACGACGTTCCCCCGATAAGGCGACCACGACGGATAGGTGCCGTAATTCGACAGCACCGCCATCCGCCCGCACAGCCCCGTGCAGTCGGGCGCGCTCTGGAAGACGTTGTCGTGCACGTTGACCCGCTGCGTCTTCCACCGGCAATCGTCGTACGCCGGTGGAATCGCGATCGTTTCGGGCGCGCAGTCCGACGGCGAGGCGACGACCCGGGTGCAGGTCCCGGTCGAGGTGTTCGAGGGACTGTTGCAGAACCGGTCGGCGTTCTCCCACAGCGTCAGGCCGCCCCAGTTGTCCTCGAAGACGTTTTCCGCGATCTCGATCATGTCGGTCCGCGCCCAGATCCGCGGCTCGCCGCCGGACTCGCTCAGATACACCGCGGCGATCGGGAAGTTGTTGCCCCGCGCGGCGAAATCGCGTCCCAGCACCAGGGCGTTGCGGCGGAAGGTGTTGCTGCGGATGATGAGGTTGTAGCTGATCTCGTAGAACAGCGCCTCGGCGTCGTTGTCCTCGATCAGGTTGTCTTCGATGATGAAGTCGTTGTTGTTCGTATCCGCCCAGAGCCCGGCGCCGTGGTTGTGGTGCACCCAGTTTCCCCGGATGTCCGCGCCGTCGACGGCCCAGAACTTCGCCCCGCCGCTGCACCCACAGCCGGGCTGCCTCTTCTCCCAGTCGTCGGTGTTGTTCCAGGCGATCTCGTTGCCCTCCACCACGAGCCCGGTGATACCGCCGCCCGCGCGGTAGGCGTTGATCCCGTACTGCCCGTTCTTCCGCAGGCAGTTCCCGAGGACCTCCTGCCGCGGCCCGGCCATCATCGCCGCGCCCCGGTTGTCCTCGATGACGTTGCCCTCGATCAACCAATGCTCGCCGGAATCGTGGTTCACCACGCCCTGGTCCTGCGGCGCGGCGAAACCGCGGATCGTCAGCCCGCGGATCACCACGTCCTTGGCCTGCTGGGTGAACGCCGCCCGGTTGATACCGCGGCCGTCCAGAACCGCGCCCGGTGCGCCGACGTAGACGTTGCCGTCCTTCGGGATCACCTGGCTGTACGGGTCGTCGGCGAGGATGTGCCTCCCGGTGCTGAGCCAGAACGTCGTCCCCGGCGGATGCGCGGAGGTCTCGATCGCGAGGTGTTCGCCGGGATCGACGACGACGGCGTCCGCCGGCTTCGGGAAACTCGCCGGTCCGGACGCGCAGACGGCCGGCGCCTCGGCCGCCGATGCCACGGCGGTGAAGGAGCCGGCCGTCAAGACCACCGACAGCGCGAACGCCGTCGTTCTCGCCCGATTCATACGATTCAAGGTAAGTCACCGCGCACTGCAGAGGAGGGACACGAACGAGTGGTCCTCAGACGTACTTGCGGAATACCGGTTTCACCGGCCGGCCGCCCGTCCACTGCGCCGGGTCATGGAATTCGAGGGCCTTCCGGTACGTGGTGCAGGCCCGCGCGACGACGTCGATCGTCTTGTCGATGTCGGCCTCGGTCAGCCCGGCGCTGACCACGAACGACGGCCCGATCACTCCGCCGGTGATCAGTTCCCGCAGGAACAGCGTCCGGTACGGCTGCGACGGCTCGCCCTTTTCGTCGAGCGTGGCGAAGACCAGGTTGCTCGCCCTGCCGCGTACGAGCACGTGCTCGCCGACCCCGGCGCTCGCGGCGACCTCGCGGACCCCCGCCGCGAGCCGGTCGCCCAGCGCGTGCAGCCGCGCGGTGATCCCTTCTTCGGCGTAGGTGTCGAAGACGGCGATCGCCGCGGCGAGGGAATGCGTCTCGGCGCCGTGTGTGGTCGAAAGCAGGAAGACCCGTTCGCGGTGATCGCGCAGCCCGCCGAGTTCCATGTACTCCCGTTTGCCCGCCAGCGCCGAGACCGCGAACCCGTTCCCCAGCGCCTTGCCGAACGCCGAGAGATCCGGGGTGACGCCGTACAACCCCTGCGCCCCGGCCTCCGACCAGCGGAACCCGGTGATCATCTCGTCGAACACCAGCAGACAGCCGTACCGGTCACACAGGTCGCGCAGCCCGGCGAGATACCCCGGAGGCGGCTCGGTCTGGGTCGCGGGTTCCAGGACGAGACAGGCGACCTCGTTTTCCCGTAGCAACTCCTCCGTGGCCGCGAGATCGCCGTAGGGGAAGGAAACCGTCAATTCCGTGGTCTCGGCGGGAATCCCGGCCGACATCGGCGTGGTCCCGATGAACCAGTCGTCGGTGGAGAAGAACGCGTGATCGCGGCAGATCGCCACGAGCGTCCGTCCGGTCGCCGCCCGTGCCAGCCGGATGGCGGCCGTGGTCGCGTCCGAGCCGTTCTTCGCGAACTTCACCATCTCCGCGGTCGGCACGGCGGCGAGGAACCGCTCCGCGGCCTCGGCCTCGATGATGGACGGCCGGACGAAGTTGCTTCCTTTCTCGATCTCGGCCCGGACGGCCTCCAGGACCCGCGGGTGCGCGTGGCCGAGGCTGACCGCGCGAAGCCCCGAGCCGTACTCGATGTACTCGTTCCCGTCGACGTCCCACACGTGGCCGGCGAGGCCGCGCGCGATGACCGGTGAGAAGTCGTCGGGGTACTGGTCCTGGCCCTTGGCGTAGGTGTGCGCACCACCGGGGATCGCCCGGTGCAGTCGTTCGTTCGCCTGATCGGAGCGCGGCAAAGGGCGGTTCACGGGATCACCTCGTGGTCGTCAGTGCGGCGGCGAGCGGAGGGGCGTGGGCGTCACGTTCGGACACCGCGCTGATCGCGAGCGGCCAGGGGATGGCCAGTTCCGGATCGGCGTACGAGATCGCGATGTCCTCGGCCGGATCGTGCGGCCGGTCGATGCGGTAGGAGATGTCGGCGGGATCGGTGAGCGCCTGGAACCCGTGCGCGCACCCCGCCGGGATGTACAGGGAGACTTGGGCCTCCCCGGACAGTTCGAACGCTTTCACGGCCCGGAAGGTGGGGGAGTCCGGCCGCAGATCCACGATGACGTCGAAGATGGCGCCGGACGAGCAGCGGACCAGCTTGGCCTCACCGCGTCCGCCGCGCAGGTGCAATCCGCGCACGACTCCCTTGCGGGACCGCGAAATGCTGTCCTGCGCGAAGCCGGCGGGGTCGATGCCCACCGAGGCGACGACCTCGCTGTCGAAGGTGCGGCTGAAGAAGCCGCGCTCGTCGGAAAACGGTGTCGGCGTGAAGAGGTAGGCCCCTTCGATCTCGGGAACCGCTTCGACCTTCATCGGATCTCCTCGGACTCACGGAACAGCGTCCTGTCGAGGACGTCGTACTGCTTCTCCAGCAGTTTCCCCTTGGCGGCGCTCCGATCCCGCAGGCGCTGCCAGAATTCCTCCGGTTTGGCCTCGAGTTCGGCGAGCTGCCGGACGAGCAGGTCGACGTCGACGGCGCGCGCGGACTGGCAGTACTCCGCCAGCCCCATGTTCGCCATGATGCTGTCCATCTTCTGCGAATAGCTGATCGAGATCGTCGGCTTCGCGAGCTTCAGCGCGCACAGGACGTTGTGATAGCGCGTCCCGACGACGGCGCCGAGCGCGGCGATCTCGGTGATGAGGTCGCCGAGCGTGGGCAGTTTCGCCGCGGTCACCCGGTTCGGGTCGAGGCCGGGCCGGTGTTCGCGCAGGTCGGCGAAGATCTCCTCGACGACGGGGTCGTCGATCTCGTCGCCGGTCAGCAGCCGGATCTCGCGCCCGTCGTCGACCAGCCTGCGCACGAACCGTTTCATCGCGTCCACATAGGACGAATGGATCTCCTCGCTCCGGCGCCGGTCGTCGTTGCCCCCGTGGAATTCCATGACACCGACCCCGACGACGTCCGACGGCCGTCCTGAGGGGATCGGCAGGGCGAACGCCAGATCCGGGTAGAGGTCGTCCTTCGCGGTGTCGAGGCCCATCTCGCGCCAGGCGTCGCGGGACAGCTCGTCGCGGAAGGACCGGTAGTGCGCGGAGCGGGCGGCGATGCGGTAGAGCCGCCGCGTGGTCCGCTGGCGGATGACGTTCGAGCCGACGTTGATCAGCGCGACCCTGGTTCCCCACAGCCTGCCCGACACCCCCAGTAGTGCCATCGCGTACGGGAAACCCCAGGGCCGCAAAGGAAGCGTTGTTTCGAGGACACCGGCGCCGGGCACGATCACCACGTCGCACCGGCGGGTCCAGGAGAGGATCTTGAGCGTGTCGGCGACCTTGCCGACGGCCTTCAGCAGGGCCGCGAGTACCCCCGTCGTGTCGCGGTTGCGCGAGTGGTACCAGAGCAGTGACTCCGCTTTGACGCCGTAACGCGCCTCGACCAGTTCCGGGCCGGAGCAGAGGCAGCTGAGCTCGGCCTCCGGATGTCTCTGGCGTACGTACGCGAGCACCACCTCAAGTGATCCGTCATTACCGATGTTCCCTGCCCCCAGGAGACCGAAGAAACCGACCTGGGTTCTCGCTCCGGAGCGAGAGGTCACAACGTCCTCCTCTGCCGTCCAGGGACCACGGCGTCGATGTTCATTCCGTCGATTTCCGGTGCCGCGTCCTCGGCGCGGTCCTCGTTCCGGCCGCGGGACCGGTCGGCCAGCCAGGCCGCGAGGTGCCGGTAGCACTCGCGCCGGTCCGCCGAGGAGAGCGGCGCCCGGCGGATACCGCCGATGAAGCCGCCGATGTACTCGCCGATCAGCCGCGCCATCGGGTTGCGCACCGGGTCGGCGCGCCGCGGGTCGAGGTTCGAGCAGCGCTTCCGGATGCTCGGGTTCGCTCGCTCGGCGCGGCCGGGGTGGTCGCGGCGGAAGTACTGCACCTCGGGAACCTGGTGGAACGGGCCGTGGAGGCTCAGTTCGGCGACATAGGTGCGGTCGGCGTGGTGGTAGCTGTCGAGCGGTTTGACCCGGCGGAGCACGTTCGTGCGCATCACGCCGTAGAAGTCGTCGCCGCCCGTTTCGAACAGCAGGCTGCGGAACCGCGTCGGCGCGTGCGGCGAGTCCGTCGCCAGCGGGTAGTCGAGTTCGTGGGTCACCACGCCGTGGTCGTCGATGATGGCCTGCCAGCTGTGGGCGACGATCATGTCCGGCCGCTCGTCGAGCGCCTCGATGCACAGTTTCATCAGGTCACGGCCGTAGAGGTCGTCATGCGACGCCCATTTGAACAGCTCGCCGCGGGCTTCGTCGAGAACCCGGTTGTGGTTCGGTGAAGCGCCGACGTTCTTCGGCAGCCGCAGATACCGGATCCGGGCGTCACGGCGCTCGTAGTCCCGGCAGATCTCTTCGGTGCCGTCCGTCGAAGCGTTGTCCGAAATGATCAGCTCGAAGTCCTCGTAGCTCTGGCCCAGCAGGGCGTCGAGCGATTCGGACAGGTACTCCTCGCCGTTGTAGACGGGCAGACCGATGCTGAGCCGCGGAATCTGGGTCATACCGTTCCCACCTCTTCGTTGTCGGTGCGCGGCGCGGCCGGCCGGTACTCGCGATACGCGACACGCAGCTGGTACCACCACATCGCAGCGCCCAGCCAGACCGAGAGCATCGAGCCCCACGCGGCACCTTCGGCGCCGTCGAGGTAGGCGCCGACGATCCCGAAGACCACGTAGCCCACCGAAGCGACCAGCTGGGAGCGGAGGCTGCGTTTGGCGTTGCCGAGGGCACGCAATCCGGCGGCCGCGCCCGCGATGAAGCCCGCGGCGGTGACCGACAGGGTGACCGGCAGGATCAGCGGTTCGGCCGCGTCCCAGACCGAGCCCATGATCCAGCGGCCGACGTCGTGCGGCACCAGGAGCAGCAACCCGAGCCCCCACAGCAGGGCCGCCCCCGCTTGGCCACCGCCGAGCACCACGCAGAAATGCTTCAGCCGGTGCGGGGCGCGGTGCAGGACGCGGGCGCCTTCGGCCACCGTCGTGAGCGAAAGCCCCATCAGCAGGGCGAGGAACGGCCCGAGCAGCTGCTCGGCGCCACGGACCGCGCCGACCGCCGTGATCCCCGCGATCGCCCCGAGCCCGTAGGCGCGCAGCTGCGACGAACCGGCGTTGCTGACGTTTTCGATCAGGTAGCGCACGCTCAGATCGCGCTGCTCCTTCACCCAGCCCGTCATCTCGGAGAGCTTCGGCACGATGCCGGTCTGGAACAGCCCGTAGACCGCCGCGACCGCGCCTGCCAGCCCCCAGGCCAGCACGAACGCGACCACGGTGCCGAAATGCGAGGCGATGCCCAGCGCCGGGATCAGCGCGACACCCCACACCGTGTCGTTGACGAAGGCCTTCCTGCCGTCACCCTTGGCGAACAGCGCGAACCGCCACGCGTCCTGCAGCATCAGCCCGGGGAGCACGACGCCGAGCGCGACGAACACCCCGCCCAGCGGCCGCACCGCGAGGAAGCCGACGATCACGCTGACCAGGCCGGTCGCCAGGCCGACCCCGATCGCCGTCCCCGCCGCCCGCGACACCGCCCGGCGCCAGGCTTCCTCCGACACCGCCGAGAAACGCACCATCATCGGGTCGGTGGCCAGGCCGCGCGAGAGGTTGAGCACCACGCCGTAGGTCACCCACGCGAGGCTGAACATGCCGAAGGCGAACGTGCCGAGCGAACGCGCGACGACCAGCCCGACCGCGAAGTTGGTCAGGCTCGAAACGGCCTGGTCGCCGAGGCCCCAGCTGAGCCTGCCCGCCATGGCGCGTACGGCCCCGGAGGCCAGTGTCGCCCGATGTCTGCCACCTGCCACCGGCGTCACTCCTTCAGCAATCCGGCGCCCTGCAGCGCGTGGGCGGCGGCGACGACGGAATCGAAGGGGAGACCGGATCGCT
Organism: Amycolatopsis sp. NPDC057786; assembly: GCF_042797905.1. Classification (NCBI taxonomy): domain Bacteria; kingdom Bacillati; phylum Actinomycetota; class Actinomycetes; order Pseudonocardiales; family Pseudonocardiaceae; genus Amycolatopsis; species Amycolatopsis sp. NPDC057786. The sequence continues at coordinate 112,915 of NZ_JBHVKW010000001.1, read as the reverse complement.
GGGCGACGTCGAGCAGGCTGTGCTCGCCGTCCGAAAGGTTGAGCACCCAGAGCATCGCCATCTGGGCCGCCTTGGCGTCACTGCGGCCGCCGAGGGAGTCGTAGAGCCCGCGTTTGCCGAGCTGCGGCTCGCCGTACGGGCTCAGGTTGACGTAGCGGCGGTTCCGGTCCAGCACGGAGAGCGCCTCGCCCAAGGTCGCGAGGGTGTCCTCCATCGCCTCGGTGGACACGAAATCCAGGTTGTCCGCCGAGGTGTGGTACTCGGGATAGCCGGCGTACGGCGTCCTGGTCAGCGAGCCGACGCCGAGGTTGAACCCTGGCGAGCAGAACTGCCGCTCGTCGTAGCCGTACGGCGAGAAGTCCAGGACCTTGTGCGGTTTCCCGGCGAGGACGAATTCGAGCACCTTGTCGATCTCGGCGTCCCCGCGCCGGCTTCGCTTGTAGGTCAGCGATCCGGGGTCGCCCGCGCAGGCGAGCACGATCCCGGCCTTGACCTTTCCGAGCCGTTCGGTGTTGCGCGCGAGCCAGGTGATCGCGCCGATCGTGCCCGGCATGAAGAGGAACCGGTACGTGAAGTGCGGTTTCCCCGCGGCCAGCCGCTGCGCGAGCGCCGCGGCGACGGCGATACCGGCGAGGTTGTCGTTGGCCAGCGACGGATGGCAGGTGTGGCACGACACCAGCACCTCGTCGGTGACCTCGCCGGGGACCACGTGTTCGGCGTAGGTCAGGTGCCCGTCGTCCAAAGTGGACTCGATGCGGACCTCGTAATCGCCGTCCGGCAACGCGTCGAGGGTGTCCTGAGCCAGACAGAAGCCCCACGTCGGCGCGTAGTAGCTCGTGCGGTACGGCACCAGCGACGGCTGCTCGGGCAGCGTGTGGAGATGCTCACGCAGCTCCGCCAGCGGCATCGTCTCGGCCACCGGGACGCTGTAGCCGACGACGTGCAGGTTCGACTCCCGGAAGTCGACGACCTTCCGGCCCGCCGGGTCCTTCACCCAGGCGTCCTGGATGTTCCACTCCTGGGGAACGGTCCAGTCGAGCACCTGGGTCCCGGTCGGCACCTCGTGGACGTCGAGCGGGATGTGCTCGCCGAGGATCTTCAGCGTGGCGCGGACGCCGTCGCCGGTGATGCTGCGGCAGAGCGGATACAGGCGCTCGACCAGCTTCCGCAGGTCGGCGCCCGTGTCCAGGGGTTTACGCGTCATCACCGTCGCCGCAGGGTTTCGTCGATCTCGCCGGCGGCGGTCCGCGCGTTGAGCGTGGCCAGCCTGGTGAAGCGGTTCTTGAAGTCGTGCGCGGTCAGGCCGTGCGTGCGGTAGGCGTAGATCAGGTCGAGCGCGCCGTCCTTGACCGACCACTCGCATTCGAAACCTGGGATCGCCTCGCGGAAGCGGGAGAAGTCGACGCGGTAGGAGCGCGGGTCGCCCGCGGACTCGCCGGTGATCCGCAGCTTCGCGCTGGGGACGGCCTCGACGACCTGCTGCGCGATCTCGGCCACGGTCACGTTGTTGCGTTCGGTGCCGATGTTGAACGCCTTGTCGTGGACGGCCTCCTTGGGGGCGACCAGTGCGGCCTCGAAGGCGCGCGCGATGTCCTTGGCGTGCACCAGCGGCCGCCACGGCGTCCCGTCCGACAGCACCAGGATCTCGCCCGAAACGTGGGCGTGCGCGGTGAGGTTGTTGAGCACGATGTCCGACCGCAGCCGCGGCGAGAAACCGAACGCGGTGGCGTTACGCATGTACACGGGGGTGAAGTCGTCATCGGCGAGTTCGTGGAGATCGTCCTCGACCCGCACCTTCGACTCGGCGTACGGCGTCACCGGGCGCAGCGGCGCGTCCTCGTCGACCAGGCCGTCTCCGCCCGAAGCGCCGTAGACCGAGCACGTCGAGGCGTACAGGAACCGTTTGACCCCTGCGTCCTTCGCCAGCTTCGCGAGCTTGACCGAGGCGTGGTGGTTGATGGCGTAGGTGAGCTCCGGCGCCAGCGAGCCCAGCGGGTCGTTGGACAGCGCGGCGAGGTGGATCACCGCGTCCACCCCGGTCACGTGCTCGGCCGTGACGTCGCGGAGGTCGACTTCGTAGCCCTTGGGATCGTCGGGCTGCGGGCCCAGCACGCAGGTGTCGAAGAGACCGGAGTCGAGGCCGACGACCTCGTGGCCTTCGGCGGCCAGCACCGGGGCCATCACCGTGCCCAGGTAGCCCTTGTGCCCGGTCAGCAGCACACGCATGGCTTTCAGCCTTTCGGAGTGAGGTCGAGCGTCAGTTTCTTGAGGTCGAAGGCCTCCGCGTAGCGCTGCCCGCATTCGATTCCGCGGATGCGGGCCAGGCCGAGGAAGGCTTCCCGGTCGTACCAGGGCCGGTGCCGCTGGGAGGAGTAGTGCTCCTGCAGCAGCCGGACCTTTTCTTCGGCGATCTCCGGGGTGAGCGGCACGTACGCGGTGGGTTTGGCGAGGTCGCCGTCCCATTTCGCGATCTCGTACTCCAGTTGGAGATGGGTGCGGAACACCGTCGGCACCAGCGTCGCCAGCCCGCGGTGGTCCTGGTGCGCGTCCGCCGTGCGCGGGGAGAGGACGAGGTCCGGGTCGGTGCGGCGGCGCAGCTCTTCCAGGCTGTTCTTGGCCTCTTCCCAGTGGGCGGGGAACCGGCCGTCGGGCAGTTTGAGCACGGTGACGTCGACGTCGGCGCCCTGGCAGAAGGCCGCGAGCGCGGCGCGCTCCTCGGCCTCCCGGTCGGTGCCGCCGCCGGAAAGGACGAGCGCGTCCACTCGGAGACCCGGGTTTGCGGCGCAGAGGGTCAGCAGTGTGCCGCCCGCCCCGATGGCGATGTCGTCGCAATGCGCGCCCAGCGCGACGATCCGCTCGAGCCCGCCGGTACCGAGTCCGATCACGCGATGCCCACCGGAGCCGGTTCGTGTTCCCACAACGCCCACGGACGGTCGCCGTGCGCGTAGGCGTCGTCCAGCTGGACGCGTTCCTTGACGGTGTCCGTCGGCTTCCAGAACCCGCGATACGGGTAGGCGAGGAGCTTCCCCTGCTTGGCGAGTTCGCCGCAGCCGTCGGCCACCAGGTCGCCGCCCTCGGGGATGTGGTCGAAGATCTCCTGGCGCAGCACGAAATACCCGCCGTTCTCCCACAGCGGCATCTCGCTCACCGGGGTCAGCGCGCCGATGCGGCCGTCCTCGCCCATCTCGACGCAGTGGAACGACGACTGCGGCGGCACGACCATCATCGACGCGCCGGCGTCGGATTCGGTGAACCGCTCGATCATGTCCGGCAGCGGGGCGTCGGTGAGGACGTCGGCGTAGTTGGCGAGGAACATCTCGTCGCCCTGGAGGTACGGGCGCACCCGGCGCAGGCGCTCGCCGATGGCCGATTCGAGGCCGGTCTGCACGAAGGTGATCGACCAGTCCGCGATGTCGGTCGACAGCAGTTCCGCCTTGCCGTTGCGCAGAACGAAATCGTTGGAGGTGGTCTCTTCGTAGTTGAGGAAGAACTCCTTGATGTGGTGCGCGCCGTAACCGAGGCAGAGAATGAACTCCGTGTGCCCGAAATGCGCGTAGTACCGCATCACGTGCCAGATCAGGGGTCTCGGGCCGACCATGGCCATCGGCTTCGGCACGTCGGACGCGTCACCGTTGCGCATCCGCATGCCGTAGCCGCCGCAGAAGAGGACTACCTTCACGACTTCACCTCGACGATTTCCAGGCGGGGGATGGGGAAGACCAGCTTCCCGCCCCATTCGTCCACAAAGGACAACTGGGCGGTCAGCTCCTTCCGGAGGTTCCACGGAAGGACGAGCACGTAATCGGGCTTGTCCGCCTCGATCCGCTCCGGCGGCAGGATCGGGATCCGGGTGCCGGGGGTGAAGCGGCCGTGCTTGTACGGGTTCCGGTCGACGGTGTAGCGCAGCACGTCCGGGCGGATACCGCAGTGGTTCAGCAGCGTGTTGCCCTTGCCGGGGGCGCCGTAGCCGACGACGGTCTTGCCTTCGAGCGCCGCGTCGGTGAGGAACTTGTTCAGCTCCAGGCGGACCTTGGTGACGCGCTCGGAGAATTCGGTGTACCCGGACATTTCGTGCAGTCCGGCGGCCTTCTCGGCGTCGAGGACCTGAGTCATCCGCTCGCTCGGCTCATCGGCGACGGCCTCCGGACGCGCCCACAGCCGGATCGAACCGCCATGCGTGGGCAGGAGTTCGACGTCCACAACGGACAATCCGCCGCGCGCGAGGGCCCGGCGCGCGGATTCCACCGTGTAGTACTGGAAATGCTCGTGATAGATCGTGTCGTACTGGTTGTCCTGGATCAGCGTCAGCAGGTGCTGGACCTCGATGCTGACCCAGCCGTCGTCGGCGACCAGGGCGCGGAGCCCGTGCGTGAAACCGATGATGTCCGGGATGTGCGCATAGACGTTGTTCGCCACGACGAGGTCGGCGGGACCGTGCTCGTCGCGGACCTCACGTCCGGTCTCGGGACCGAGGAAAGCGGTCTTCGTCGGCACCCCGGCGTCACGCGCGGCTTGGCCGACGTTCACCGAAGGTTCCACGCCGAGACAGCGGATCTGCTGCGCCACAACGTGTTTGAGCAGATAACCGTCGTTGCTCGCGACCTCGACGACGAACGACGAATCGTCGAGCCCGAGCCGCTCGACCGCGCCGTCGACGAACGTCTTCGCGTGCTCGACCCAGGAAGCGGAATATGACGAGAAGTACGCGTATTCGGTGAAAGTCTCTTCCGGGGTGATCAGCGGCGGGATCTGGGCGAGCCGGCATTCGGTGCAGACCCGCAGGTGCAGGGGGTACGTCGGCTCCGGCTCCGCGAGCTGCTCCGCGGTCAGGAACCGTTCGCACGGCGGCGTCGCCCCGAGGTCGACGACGCTGGCGAGTCGGGCCGAGCCGCAGAGTCGGCAGGTGGTCATCGAAGAGGCTCCTTGGCTCGCGTCACGTATCCCAGACGTCGGCACCTCGGGTCGCCTCGTTACATGCCTTCCAGGGGTCTCACGCTTCCGTCTCACAACCGAAACCTGTCGTCTCGGCCATCGGCGCAGAGGCCTCCGCCATCCGGGCGCGGGCAACCTCCCCGACTCGCGTTTAGCCCGCTAAACGCGACGCGCGATTCCGGCCCGGACGTCGCGAAAGCCACTTTCGCGACGTCTGATGTCCCGAAAGTGGCTTTCGCGGCACCGGCACCCCATCGCCGCGCCCGGCCGGATCGCGTTTAGCGGGCTAAACGCGATCCGGCCTGTCACGCCGTCAGGAGACCACCAGCGCGTAGTCCGCGTCCGTGGCCGACGTCTCGGGGTGCCCGTCGGCGTTCACCTGCGTCGCCACGACCTCCACCGTCCACGTACCCGCGGCCGGCTTCTCGAGGATGACGTTCTCCACCGTGTCGACCGTGTTCGGCGATCCGCCCGCGGTCGAGAAATTGCCCGCCTTCAGCCCGTTGTTGCCGTAGTAGACGGTCCCGTTCGGCGCGGTGACCTTCAGGGTCAGGTCGTTGACCCTGGCGACCGACGCGCTCGGGGAGCCCGCCGGGTCGGTGTAGGCCAGCGTCGCCTTGAACTGCTTGGTCCCGTTCACCGCGACCGTGTACTTCTTCGACTGCCCGGTACCCAGCAGGTCGGTCTCGTTCACCAGCACCGGCAGTTTCCACCCGTTCGCCTTGGCCTGGTCGTGCAGGTACCGCACGTTCGCGGTGCCCCAGCCCTGATGCGTCCTGGTCATGTCGTGCGACGTGCCGCTGAACGCGAACTGGTCTGCCCCGTTGACCAGCAGCGCCTTCGCGGTCGCCGCGTGCGGGCGGCTCGCGAAGACGTCGCGGGCCTTGCCGGGACCGCCGTCGAACACGCCGTCGGCCCACATCTGGAACAGCAACCCGGCGTTCCCGCAGGTGATCGGGGTCGCGCCGCTCGTGCCGCCGAACGACGTCGTGTACGAGGTGTCACTCCCCGACGACGTGGTGTCGATCCGGTCGTAGTAGTTCGACAGTTCCGGTTTGATCCGGCCGTCGGCGGCCGGGCCGATGCTGGCGCCGCCGCTCCACTTGTCGTCGGTGCGGCCCAGCGTGTTGTAGTGGTACTGCCCGCCGACCGAGAGCACGTTCTTCGACCAGGCCTGCGGCCGCGACTGCTGGGTGCCCGCGTTGCTCTGCGACTGGCAGATCAGCAGGTCGTGATCGAAGACGATCTTGTCGAGTTCGGCGGAGACGGAGTTGTACGCCGTGGTCAGCCCGCCGCCCCAGCTGTTGCTCTGGAACACCGCGCGGTACTTGCCCGCCGGGTCGACCAGTTCCTTCGTGTGGGCGTAGCGGTCCGGCTTGTTGTAGGTGGCGAAGATCCCCTGCCCCTCGGGCAGCAGCCCCCGTTGTGGCGCGCTCACCCCCGACGCGAAGATCTGGCCGTAGGTCGAAGTCCCGTGGCTGGTGCTGGTGGAGTTCGAGCCGTGCATCACCGTCGGCCGCGCTTTGAACTCCTGGTGCGTGACGCGCAGCCCGCCGTCCATCACCTCGCCGCGCACGCCCTGACCGCGGTAGCCGCCGACACTCTCGATGTGGTTCGCGCCCCCGCTCTCCCTGGCGTTGGCCATGTCGGTTTCGGGGGCGGTGATCGCGCCGACCGCGAGCACCTCCGCCCCCTGCGCCACGGCGGCGACCTGCCCGGAGCCGAGTTTCGCGACGATGTGCTGCCCGCTCTGCGAGATCGCCTCGATACCGCCGCCGAGCCGCAGGATCCGCTCGGCCACCGCGCGCTGGTCCCGCGCGTCCGGCTCGACCAGCGTCACCAGGTGACTCCCGGTCGCGGCCGTCGACATCTCCCTCTTGTCGTCCGGCCGGTATTCACCGAGCCAGCGGACGAAAGCCAATTCCGCCACCGATTCACGGTTCTCCGGTTTCAGCCGGACAACGTAGGCGAAATCGGGAATGTAGGTCCCGATCCGCACGCCGAGTGAGCGCAATTTCCCGCGTTGCGCGTCGGTCAGCGCGCTTCGGACCTGGAGCAGATACGCGCCCTTCCAGTCCTGGCTCGCCGCCGTGCGCTGGCTCAGCGGGTCGAAGGTCCTGCTGGCCAGACGGATGAACTGGGGGTCTTCGGCGGCCGGGGCGGCGACGGCCGCCCCGCTCGTCAGTAGCATCGCGCCGATCATGGGCGCGAGGAAGCGGACAGACTTCGGCCGTGGCATGAAATACCTCCGGGGAGCTCTGCAGGGGAGAGAGGTCTTTCGAAGGTACCGGCCGAAAAGCGTGATGATCAGCCGCTGAACGGCCCAGCCGTTTTCCGGTATTGCGGGAAATGGAGCATAAACGGTTAAAAACTGCTTCAGGAGATCTCGTCGAACGCCCCGCTGAACCGCGTCAGCCGATCGCGTTCCTCTTCGTCGAGCCGCCGCGTGCTGCCTTCGGGCAGGGTGCACGCGACCCAGATGGTGCGGCAGCGCGCGTAGACGGCCCGTTCGTCGCGCAGCCTGCTGTTCACCACGACGTCGCAGGTGCCGATCCGGCCGACCACGGTCTCCACCGCGACCGGGTTGTCACGGAACGTCAGCCGCCGCAGGTAACTGACGTTGTGCTTCGCGATCAGGTACGCCGGTCCCTTGGCCTGGAAAAGGTGCTCACGCCGCGGGTCGAGCAGCGCGATCTGGGCTTCCTGGAAGTACTCCAGCAGCCGCGCGTTCCCGACGTGACCGAGACAGTCCAGGTCGGCGACACGCAGGCGATGGCGGTGGAGGTGGATCTCGGGAGCGGGACGCGCACTGGTCGTCCCCAGCGGATGTGCGTGCACGAAGTGGATCTTCAACGATCGCGCGGTGTTCCGGCCGCGCGGCGCAACGGACGTCGGCCCGGTTCACTCCATCAGGGCTTCGGACAGCTCCCGGATCGCGGCGGTCTCGGCGGTGTGGATATCCCGGATCTGGGCGCCCATCGTGCCGAAGAGTTCACGGACTTCACCGTCGGTGAACGGTGTTTCGTCGTTGTAGTGCGCGCGCAGTTTCCACATCTCCGCACCGGCCGCCGCGGCGGCGTCCTGCCCCGCGTCGCCCTCCCTGACCCCCGCCGACACCGCGCTGACCAGCCCGCGCACCCAGGCGAACTCCGCGTTCGACGCCGGGACGGCCGTCTCGGCCAGTTCGGCCCAGCGTTCGCCGATCCCGCGCCAGGTCGACGCCTGTTCGGCCAGCGCCGGGAGTTCGAGCAGGACGGCGGCTTCGGTGAGCGCGTCGGCGAACAGCCCGCGCAGGTGCCCGCCCTCCATCCCGGCCGGGGTGACGCTCTCCCAGACGTTGAACAGCGCCCCGACGAGCCCGCGCCGCTCGCCGAACGCGCGCGGCCAGCCCTTCGGGTCACGTTCGTCGGTCATCGCCTTCGCCCAGCGCCCCCACGCCGGCAGCGAGAACGACTTCGACGGCGCCGAGAGATTCCGGACGCAGTCCGTCAGCCCGTCGCGCACGGCCGTCCGCCAGTCGGAGACTTCGCCGGGCCGGATCGTCGCGAGCAGGTTCTTGTACGAGCCGACGCGGCCGCGCGCGGCGTCGAACGTCTTCCGGTCGACCGTCAGCGGGGCGAGGTTCCGGTCGTCGACGAGCACCCGGCCGTCCTCTTCGCCGTACGCGACGACGAAGTGCCCGCCACCGCCGGACATCTCCGGCGGCAGATGCCAGTAACCGAGCGATTCGCGGTCGGGGAGGACGATCACCGGCCGCCCCGCTTCGAGGTCGGTGGTGAGCCGTTTCGCGGCGGCGCGTTTGCCGCCGGTGGTGTGGAGATCGACGCCGAGCCCGAGACGGTCCACTGTGGACTTGAGCCAGTCATGGGGATACTGCCAGCGCGCGCGGAAACCGAACACGATCGTCGACATCGTCTCGTGCGCGAAGTCCCACAGGATGTAACCGGCCCCGATCCCGCCGGAGACGGCGAAGACCAGCGCTTCGCCGGGCGCTTTCCCGTCCGGCCCCTCGACACCGTGATGCGCCAGTACGGCGGTCACGGCCGAGACGTCCGGTTGCAGCCCGCCGCGTAATTCGTACTCGGTCACCCCGCCATCATGCCCGCTCCGGCCTCAGAAGTCTCTGATCAGGGAAACCCTGCCGCGCAAGGGATCCGCCACGTACACCGTTCTGGTGCGCTGGTCGATCGCGACCGCGCCGGGGTTCACGCCGAGTGACAGGTCGCCGGTGAGCAGGCTCGTCCTGCCGTCGATCCTGGCGAGGCCGTTCGGTCCTCCGTTGGAGTACACGGTGTTCGATCCTTCGTGGACGGCGAGCGCCGAAGACTCCGAGCGCAGCAGCACGGTCGCCTTCTCCTTGCGCGTGCCCATGTCCACGATGGACAGATGATGGATCGCCGAATTCGCGACGAAGACCGTGCCGGACGCGCTGTGCACGGCGACCCCGGTCGGCGACTTGCCGACCGGGATCCCGCCGGTGAACTTGCCCGCGCCGATGTCGAAGACCTCCAGGGAGTCGGTGGCCGTGCTGGTGCAGTACGCGAGCTTGCGTCCGCTGTCGACCGCCGTCGACGACAACCCCCGCGTGGGGCCGGGGACGAGGTCCAGCAGGCGGCAGCCGACGCCGTCGATGACGGCCAGCGTCCCGGTGAGGGCGCTGGCCGCGTAGACGCGGTTCGCCTGCTCGTCGACGTCGACGCTGGACGCGCCGGGGCCGGCGGGCACCACGCTGACGACGTCGCTGGTCCGCCCGTCGATGACGAGGACGGTCCCGCCGGGCGGGTTCGCGACGAAGATCCGGTCGGTCGCGGTGTCCACGGCCAGCCCGGCGGGCTCGCCGCCGACCGGGATCACGTCGCCGACCGTGCCGGACCGCGAGTCGAGGACGACGATCGTGCCCGTGGACGGGTCGGAGACATACGCGAAGCCGGTGACGGAATTCACCGCGACCGCCTCCGGAGTGCCTCCGACCTCGACGAGAAGCACCTTTTCGGCTCTGGCCGCCGGTGCGAAGGCGACCGCGGAGGCGCCGGCCGCGGCCAGGGTGAGCAGGGCTCGGCGGCTCAGTTCGGGTCCTCGCACAGGCGCCTCCCGATGATCGTCCGGGGTTCGACGATAACCCGCTGGCCGAGCACGCGAAGGAACTTCGCGTCCCCCGATCGCGTTGTTTCCGATGAGTAACCCCCACCCCTGAGAAAGGAAGGAGCAGGACGCCGTGCACAAACACCAGAACGGGCTCAAGACCGTCGTCCTGCTCGGCCTGCTGTCCGCGCTCATCGTCGCGATCAGCGGTTTCTTCGGACGGGGCGCGCTGGTCATCGGGCTGGTGGTGGCGCTCGGGGTCAACGCGTACGCCTATTTCAACTCCGGCAAGCTGGCGCTGCGGGCCATGCGCGCCCGACCGATTTCGGAGGCCGAGCACCCGGCGATGTACCGGATCGTGCGGGAGCTGGCCACCACCGCGCGACAGCCGATGCCGCGGCTCTACGTCAGCCCCACGCAGGCGCCGAACGCCTTCGCCACCGGCCGCAGCCCCCGGCACGCGGCGGTGTGCTGCACCACCGGCATCCTCGACCTGCTGGACGAGCGCGAACTGCGGGCGGTGCTCGGGCACGAGCTGTCCCACGTCTACAACCGCGACATCCTGATCTCGTGTGTCGCGGGCGCGCTGGCGAGCGTGATCAGCGTGATCGCCAATATCGCGATGTTCACCAGCGTCTTCGGCGGCAGCAACCGCGAGGACGGCGAGAGCCCGCTGGTCGGGCTGCTTCTGGTCGTGATCGGGCCGATCGCGGCCGCCGTCGTGAAGCTCGGGGTGAGCCGCTCGCGGGAATTCCAGGCCGACGCGTCGGGCGCGGAACTCACCGGCGACCCGCTCGGGCTGGCGTCGGCGCTGCGGAAGCTCGACCAGGGGACGCGCGCGGCGCCGCTCGTGCCGGAACCGAAGCTGGTCTCGCAGTCGCACCTGATGATCGCGAACCCGTTCCGCCCGGGCGAAGGCCTCACGAAGCTCTTCTCGACCCACCCGCCCATGGCCGAACGCATCCGGCGCCTGGAAGAAATGGCGCGCCACCCCCACTGACCAGCCGCGTCGCGTTTAGCCCGCTAAACGCAGGTGGCCCCCAGATCGCGTTTAGCCCGCTAAACGCGATCCGGCCCGGACCCCTGCCCCGATGCGGCTTTGGAGACACTCACCGCCCCCGATGTCACATTGGGCGCGCTGACCAGGCGGATCGCGATTAGCCCGCGAAACGCAGGTCGCCCTCCGGATCGCGATTAGGGGGCTAAACGCAGGTCGGCCCGGCGTCCCAGCTCGTGGGAGCGGGAATCGGGGCATCGGCGCGCGAGTTGCCCGGGCATGGCTTCCGCACAGCAGTTGCACCTCGGGGTCGCGCTCGACGGGGCCGGGCAGCATCCGGCCGCCTGGCGGGTCTCCGACGTCCGCCCGGCCGCCTTGTTCACCGCCGCTCACTACCTGACCCACGCGAAGCTCGCCGAAGCGGCTTCGCTCGACTTCGTCACTCTCGACGACACCCTCGCGCTCCAATCCGGCGGCGAGGAGGTCGTCCGAGGCCGGCTCGACGCGCTACTGACCTTCGCCGCGATAGCCCCGGTGACCAGCGGAATCGGCCTCGTCCCGACGGTGACCACCACACACACCGAGCCGTTCCACATCTCGACGGCCGTCGCTTCGCTCGACTTCGCGAGCCGCGGCCGCGCAGGCGTCCTCGCGGTGCCTTCGCGCACCGAAGCCGAGGTCGCGCACTTCGGCAGGCGCCCCCTCCCGTCCGAGGCGGACGCCGAAGCGGAGAACGCCGAGGTCGTCGACGTCATCGCACGCCTCTGGGACAGCTGGGAGGACGACGCGATCATCCGCGACGAGCCGACCGGCCGCTTCATCGACCGCGAGAAGCTCCATTACGTCGACTTCGATGGCCGCTTCTTCAGCATCAAGGGACCTTCGATCACGCCGCGTCCACCCCAGGGGCATCCCGTCGTCGCGGTGTACGGCGACTCGCCGTACGCGCACGGCGCCGACCTCGTCCGGATCGGCGAGCGTCGCGAACGCTTCCCGGATGCCAAGCTCCTGGCGGGCCTGTCGATCGTGCTCGCCGAGACCGAGCAGGCCGCCCTCGACCGCCGCCGGACGCTGGAGACCTACGCGCCCTTCCCGCCGGGCTGGAGCTTCACCGGCACTCCCGCCGGCCTCGCCACCGAACTGCCCCGCCTCGCGGCGTCCAACGGACTCGACGGCTTCCACATCCGCCCCGCGGTCCTGCCCGACGACCTGGCGCTCTTCACCGCCGAGACCGTCCCCGCGCTCCAGGCCGCGGGCGTGTTCCGGCAGGCCTACACCGGCACCACCCTGCGCGACCATCTCGGCCTCGGGGTCGCCGCCAACCAGTACGCGGAGACGTGACAGATGCCCAAACAGGTCAAACTCGCCGCACACTTCCCCGGCGTCAACAACACGACAGTGTGGAGCGACCCACGTTCGGGTAGTCAAATCGACTTTTCGTCCTTCGAACATCTCGCGCGCACGGCCGAGCGGGGCAAGTTCGACTTCCTCTTCCTCGCCGAGGGCCTGCGCCTGCGCGAACACGCGGGCAAGATCCTCGACTCCGACGTCGTCGGGCGGCCGAACACCACCACCGTGCTCGCCGCGCTGTCGGCGGTCACCACCCGGCTCGGGCTCGCGGGCACGCTGTCGTCGACGTTCAACGAGCCGTACGAGGTCGCGCGGCAGGTGGCGAGCATCGACCACCTGTCCGGCGGCCGCGCCGCGTGGAACGTCGTCACCTCACCGGACGCGTGGACGGGACAGAACTTCCGCCGCGGTGGCTTCCTGAAACGCGAGGACCGCTACCGCCGCGCCGAGGAGTTCCTCGCCACCGTGCGTGAGCTCTGGGACAGCTGGGCACCCGACGCGCTGGTGGGGGACAAGGAGAACGGCGTTTTCGCGCGCGGCATCGGACGCTTTGTCCACAGTGGACCACAGTTCGACATCCGCGGCGAGTTCACCGTCCCGAGGACCCCGCAGGGGCAGCCCATCGTCATCCAGGCCGGGGATTCGGACGAGGGCAGGGAGTTCGCCGCCAAGACCGCCGACGTCATCTTCAGCCGCCACGGCTCGCTGGAAAGCGGCAAGGAGTTCTTCGCCGACGTCAAGCGACGGCTACCCGCGTACGGCCGCGAACCCGGCGATCTGCTGATCATGCCCGCGGCGACGTTCGTCCTCGGCGACACCGAGGAGGACGCGCACGAGTACGCCCGCGAGATCCGCTACCAGCAGGTGCGCCCGGCGACCGCGATCCAGTTCCTCGAACAGATCTGGAGCCGAGACCTCTCCGCCTACGACGCCGACGGCCCGCTCCCCGAGATCGACCCGGACCCCGACGCCGAACCGCTGACCTGGGGCCGCATCCGGCACGAGAAGGATCCACTGGCCGTGGCCGCGAAATGGCGGGCGATCGCGGCGGAGAAGAAGCTCTCCATCCGCGAACTCGTCATCGAGGTGACCGCGCGCCAGCAGTTCGTCGGTACCGCCCGTCAGGTCGCGGAGTCGATCGACGAGTACGTCCAGAGCGACGCCGCCGACGGTTTCGTGCTAGTGCCGCATCTGACCCCTGGTGGGCTGGACGCGTTCGTCGACGACGTCGTTCCGCTGCTGCAGGAACGGGGTGTCTTCCGGACCGACTACACCGGCGACACCCTGCGCGAGCACCTGTTCAGCCGGTAGCACCCTGGGTGCGCGCGACGTTCATCAGATATTCGCCGTAGCCGGACTTCGCCAGCTTCGCGCCGAGCGCGTAGCACTGTTCCGCGTCGATGAAGCCCATCCGCAGCGCGACTTCCTCGAGACACGCGATCCGGACACCCGTCCGGTGTTCGAGGACCTGCACGAACTGGCCTGCTTCCAGCAGCGAGTCGTGCGTGCCGGTGTCGAGCCAGGCGAACCCGCGGCCGAGGTCGATCAGCGTCGCGCGGTCCTGCCGCAGGTAGGTGAGGTTGACGTCCGTGATCTCCAGCTCCCCGCGCGGCGAGGGCTTGAGGTCACGGGCGATCTCGACGACCTGGTTGTCGTAGAAGTACAGGCCGGTGATGGCCTTGTTCGACTTCGGCTTCGCGGGTTTCTCCTCGATGGAGAGGAGCTTGCCGTCGGCGTCGATCTCGCCGACGCCGTACCGCTGCGGGTCCTTGACCGGGTAACCGAACAGCACACAGCCGTCGAGCGCGGTCGCCGCGGCCTGCAGCCTGCTGGAGAACCCCTGGCCGTAGAAGATGTTGTCACCGAGCACGAGCGCGACGTCTTCGTCGCCGATGAAGTCCGCGCCGATGACGAACGCCTCGGCCAGCCCGTTCGGCGCGGCCTGCTCGGCGTAGCTGAAGCTGAGCCCGAACTGGCTCCCGTCGCCGAGCAGCCGCCGGAAATGCGGCAGGTCGACGGGGGTCGAGATGATCAGGATTTCGCGGATCCCGGCGAACATCAGCACCGAGATCGGGTAGTAGATCATCGGTTTGTCGTAGACCGGTAGCAGCTGTTTCGATATCGCCTGGGTGATGGGATGCAGACGCGTCCCACTGCCCCCCGCCAGCACGATGCCCTTCATGCGATGCCCCCGCTTCGTAGCCGATCGCTCGGGACCTCACACTACCGGGTGGCTCAGAACGCCGGGCCCTTCGCGAAGTACGCCTTGCAGCCGAGGTTGTACTCCGTCGAGATCTGCAACACGTTCTTGCCGCCGTCGACCGGCAGCAACGTCGAGCTGTAGTTGGGGCAGAAGTTGTTGTGGATCCCGACGATGTGCACCGGGGCCGGAAGCTCGTACCAGTGCCCGGCGCCGAAGTTGTCGTTGGCCAGCAGGACCTTGCCGTTCTTGTCCTGCGGCACCCCGGCGGCGTTGGTGTAGATCTGCCCGACCATCACCAGCCGCACCCCGTTCGGGCCGCCGGGGAACAGCGTGATCGTCTGGGCGTGCTGGAAGTAGTTGCCGTTCGCGGTGGTGACGCGGGTGCCGGGGTCGAGGGGATCGCCCCAGTTGGCGCCGTCGGAGGAGATCTTGAAGTACGGGTCGCAGTACCGGTCGCGGTAGTTGCAGATCTCGTAGGCCAGGTAGTACCGGCCGTCGGGGAGGCGCCGGATGATCGGCATCCCCGGCCGCACCCGATGGGGCGGGATGGCCATCGTGCGCTGCTTGGTGCCCCAGTTCACCCCGTCGGTGGACGCGACCCGGTTCATCACCTGCGCGAACTGCGGCGCCTCGGTCTCGTCGGCGTAGTGGAGCCACAGCGTGCCACCCGCGTCGACGACGAACTCCGGCTCCCAGATGCCGTCGTGATTGTGCGAACGAGCCGCCTCGGACAGGAAGCCCCATGTTCGGCCGGCGTCGCGGCTGGACCAGATCCGGATGCCGATGCGCCGCTGCGGACCGGCGTCCTGCCGGTAGCTCGCGGCCCACAGCAGGGTGCCCGCGCGGAGCCTGCCGACCCGTTGCGGCAGTTCGTACAGCGTGCCGCAGCACATGCCGCGGCGGCCGTCGCGATCGCGGATCTCGCCGATCTTGTGGAAGCTCTTGCCCTCGTCGGTGCTCTCCATGATCGGGGTGAACTTGCCGCTCGCGTCCTCGCTGGTCAGCGACGCGAGGATGCGGCCGCGGCCGATCGCGGAATGCTCCAGGCGGATGAGTCGCGGGTAGGAGCCGTAGCCGGGCACGAGCTGCTGGCGCTCGGCGGCCTGCGCGGAGGTGAACAGGGACGCGATCACTGTGAGTGACAGCGCGAAGGCGAGTGTGGAGCTGAAACGGCGCTTCATCGTGACCTTCCTCGAACGCGATCGCCGGATTACAACACGGGCTTTTGTCCCTTTCGGGCTCCCGTGAAGGCGTCGCGGCGGAATCCCACGTCCGGGTGGCCTGAATCGCTCGCCCGAGTGGTCCGGTAACGCTGGGCTATCGGCGGGCGAAGATCCGGTGACGGGTTCGACCAGGGGGAAATTCGTGATCAAGCGCTTGTGCGCCGCCGTACTGCTGACCGTGGGCCTGGTGGCCTGCTCACCGCCGAACCTGGGCCGTGTCGTCCCGCAGGCGGCCGCTCCGGAAGGGCTGAGCACACCTTCGCCGACCCCGACGACCACCCCAAGGCCCGGCCCGCAGCCGGTGGAGAAGCACTCGGGCAAGGGGAACGCGTCAGTCCCCATGGCTTGGCCGACGCGCCTCGGCTTCGTGACCTTCGACTGCCCGAAATGTTCCGGCCACGTCGCGGTCAACACCGAGAACGAGCTGATCGTCAACGACATCGGCCCGTACAAGGGCACGCAGTGGATCAACGACATGCCCGGCCGTCAGGCGAAGACGTTCACCGTCAAGGCCAACGCCCCCTGGACGCTGACCATCACCGACGAAAGCGGCCTGCCCGTCCTGGAGCCGGGCAGGCCCTTGTCGGGCAAGAGCGAAGCGGTGTTCGCCGTGCCCGACGGCGTCACGTCGGTCGCCGTCGCCACCAAGAAGAGCGGCCGCACCGCGGTGTGGGTGCACAGCGGCGACTACACCGGCAGCGTGCCCGTGTCCGGTCCGGCTTTCGTGTCCGTGGAAGGCGACGGGATCTGGACGGTCACCGCGTCCTAGACATGGCGAAGGCCACCTTCCGCGGAAGGTGGCCTTGTCGTCGCCGCGATCAGCGGTAGTTCGTGAACTGCAGCGCGATCTCGAAGTCCTTGCCCTTCAGCAAGGCGATCACGTCCTGCAGCTGGTCCTTCTTCTTGCCGGACACCCGCAGCTGGTCGCCCTGGATCTGCGCCTGGACCCCCTTGGGGCCCTCGTCGCGGATGAACTTGGCGATCTGCTTCGCCTTGTCCGACGCGATCCCCTGCAGGATCTTGCCGCCGATCTTGTAGATCTTGCCGGACAGTGCCGGCTCGCCCGCCTCGAAGGCCTTCAGGGAGATGCCGCGCTTGATCAGCTTCTCCTTGAACACCTCGACCGCCGCCAGTGCCCGTTCCTCGGTCTCGGACTCGATCGAGATCGCCTCCTCACCGGACCAGTCGATCTTGGTCCCGGTACCCCGGAAGTCGAACCGTGTACCGAGTTCCTTGCTGGCCTGGTTCAGGGCGTTGTCCACCTCCTGGCGATCGACCTTGCTCACCACGTCGAAAGAGGGATCCGCCACGTGTTCTCACACCTCGTACTCGCTTGTCAGGAGCTTCCACCCTAGCCCTGCGGAACCCGGTTGACCGGCCCGCCACGGCATTGGGTATTCTTTCGTCTCGGCCGGGGGCACCCGGCCACGGCGAGTTGCCCGAGCGGCCAAAGGGATCTGACTGTAAATCAGACGGCACTGCCTTCGGGGGTTCGAATCCCTCACTCGCCACACCGGAGCGGCCTCGTGACCCAGTCACGGGGCCGCTCCTTTGTGTTGCGCAAGACACCTTTGGTTAGTGGTTAGTAACCAGTAACTTCAGGGCCATGGCACGGATGAGCGGACCCGAGCGACGTGCCCAGGTGCTGGCCATCGCCGCGGAGGAGTTCGCGGAGCACGGGCTGCACGGGGCGTCGACGGAAGCGATCGCGAAGACGGCGGGGATCACGCAGGCGTACGTCTTCAGGATGTTCGGGACGAAGAAGGCCCTGTTCCTGGAGCTGGTCCAGGCCGCTTTCGAGCGGCTCAGTGACGCGATGCGAGACGCGGGCGAAGGGGAGACCGGCCTCGGCGCGCTCTCGGCGATGGGCGCCCAGTACTTCGACCTGCTGGCCGATCGGACCGGGTTGTTGTTGCAGCTTCAGGGCTTCGCCGCGTGCGGCGATCCGGAGGTGCGGGACGTGGTGCGGTCGTGTTTCGCGCGGATGTGGGACACCGCCGAGAACGGCACCGGACTCGACCCGGTGACCGTGAAGGCGTTCCTAGCCTTCGGGATGCTGCTGAACGCCGGCGCCGCGATGGACGTCGAGCAGGTCGACGCGAGCTGGGCCGAGGGGGTTCGTACCCGGATCCAGCCGGGTCTGTTCACGCACGTCACCACCGAGACGAACCGATGAGTGCCCCGGCCCGGCACGACGGGCGGCTGAGCGCCGCGCTGGTGTGCACGGCGTTGGCGGGGGCCGTGATCGGCAGCGTCGGGGCGCCGCTGATCACCCCGGTCGCCACCGGGCTGCGCGTATCCCTCGACGCGGCACAGTGGACGTTGACGGTGACGTTGTTCAGCGGCGCGATCGCGGGCCCGATCCTGGGCAGGCTCGGCGGCGGCCCGTACCGCCGCATCACGATCCTGGTCACCCTGGCCCTGGTCACGGCCGGCGGGTTGCTGACGGTGCTCCCGCTTCCGTACGCGGCGTTGCTGATCGGACGCGGCCTGCAAGGGCTCGGGGTCGCGGCCGGGGCGCTGTTGATGAGCGTCGCCCGCGCGCACCTGCCGCCCGAGCGCTCGACCTCGACGATCGCCGCGCTGTCGGTCGCGTCGACCGTCGGCATCGGGGTCGGCTACCCCGTGGTCAGCCTCCTCGATCAGCTCGCGGGACTGCGCGTCGCGTACGGGTTCGGATTCCTCCTCTCGACTGTCGCCTTCCTCATCGCCTGGCGGATGCTGCCTGTCGAGGCGCCCGGCGAGCCGCCCCGGATCGATGTCCCCGGCGCGCTGCTCCTCGCTCTCGGCACGCTTGGGGTGCTCCTGCTCATCGCCGTGCCCTCGCTGTGGGCGACTGTGTGGCAGGCCGGTGGACTCCTCGCCGCTACGGCCACAGTCCTGGCCGCGTGGGCGTTCATCGAACTACGCACGACCGAGCCGCTGGTGGACCTTCGGTTGCTCGGCCAAGGCCCCGTCCTCCGCGCGAATCTGGCGATTCTCGTCGCCGGGGCGGGTCTATACCTGCTGTTCAGTCTCTTCACCCGCTACGTGCAGACACCTGCGGACGCCCAGTACGGCTTCGCGCTCCCCGGTGTCGCCGCCGGTGCGGCGCTTATCCCGTTCTCGCTACTCGGATTCGTTGCGGGAAAAGCGATTCCCCGCGTCGACGAGCGGCGGACGTACTTGGTCTCGACCATGATCGCGGTGGCCAGTGCGCTGTTGTTCGCCGTCGGCAGTCAGTCGTTCGTTCTCGTCCTCGCCGCGATCGCCCTCCTCGGTTTCGCCGTCGGCGGCCTCTTCGCGGTGATGCCCGGACTCGTGCTCGTCGGTGTGCCCCAAGGGGAAACGGCGAGCGTGCTCTCGATCAACCAGATCGCCCGCAGCATCGGGATGGCCGTGGGCAGCGCCCTCGCCGGTCTGCTGCTCGCCGCCGCCACGCCGGACGGCGCGCTGCTCCCCACCCGGGACGGCTATCTCACGACGGCACTGTGGGCGCTGCCGCTGCTCGCCGTCAGCGCGGCCATCGTCTTCACGGAGAAACGCGTTCCCACACGGACACGTGCTTGGTGCTCTCGGCGGTGAATTCCGAACGGTCCCAGTCCGCCCAGCGGTACTTCAGGCGCATCCCGGCGATGCGGGCCATGAGGTCCATTTCAGCGGGCCACGCGTACCTGAAGGGGATGCGGCGGAATCGCCCCTCTCCCTCCGGCGACACCGTGACGTGGTTCGAAGTGAACTCCTGCCTGACGACGTCGTACTGATCGAACCCCACGTAGCCGGGCGCCATCGCGAACGGGACGATGTCCTGCCCTGGCGGCAAGCGGCGCAGATCCGGCAGGCCGACCTCGACGAGGAACAGCCCGCCCGGTCGCAGATGCGCGGCCGCGTTGCGGAAGACGTCGACCTGACCGTCCTGGGTGGTCACGTTGCTGATCGTGTTGTACACCAGGCAGACCAGCGAAAATTCGCCCGCCACCCTGGTCTTCGTCATATCGCCGATCGTGACGTCGACCGCGTCGCCGCCTGGCTTGCCCGCTATCCGGTCCGCCATCGCCCTGCTCAGTTCGAGGCCGCTCACCGGTACCCCGCGTGCCGCCAGCGGGATCGCGATCCGTCCGGTCCCGACGGCGAACTCGAGCACCGGACCGTCCGCCAGGTTCTCGAGGACGTCCACCGCGGGTGTCACCACTTCGGGCGCGTTCGCGCCGCCCGGCGCGTCATAGCCCGCGGCCACACTTTCGGGGAACCAGCCGTCCGCCGGGTCGTCTCCCGTATCCGTCTCACTGTTCACGGTCGCCGACGCTACGCCCGCGACCGTGCGGTGTTCATCCCGTTTTCGGGGTGTCAGCTCGATAACGCAGCAGCACGATCCCCGACGCGAACGTCCGCTCCTCCGCCAGGCGAAGCTTCGGAACGCCGGTGGCGCCCTCGAACAGCCGGCGCCCTTCGCCCACCACGACGGGATAGACGAACAGCCGATACTCGTCGACGAGGCCCTCGGCGATGAGCGCCCGCACCAGCGAGATGCTCCCGGTCGTCACGATGTCCTTGCCTTCGGCGGCCTTCAGATTCTCGATCTCCGAACGCAGTTCACCGGAGAGCACTGTCGTGTTCCGCCACTCCGGCTCCGTCAGCGTGCTGGAGACCACGTACTTGTCCACTGAGTCGAGGTAGGCCGAAATTCCTGTCGTGTCATCGGTTTGCTTCGGCCAGTACCCGCGCATGTCTTCGAAGGTGACGCGTCCGAGGAGGAACGCGTCGGCGTTTTCACGTTGTTGTTCGAGCACGGCCAGGACGTCCGACCGGTCCACGTCCGGATCCGTGTCGCCCGGACTGAACCAGTCGCCCGCCAGTTCGATCACGCCGTCGATCGTGCAGTTCTCGGTGACGATCAGCTCCCGCATGGACCAGACCGTACCGCCGCCCCCCGACAAAAACGGTGCGATCACGCCTCGCCGTGCACCGCGCGCCTCGACGGATACCACGTCTCGCCCGCGGGTTCGCCCGCCATGTTCCAGCTCCACGACACCTTCGGCGTCACGCGCGCGTAGATGCCCGGGCCGACCACCCCCACCCGTTCGATCGGATCGGCGGCCTCGCCGTAGATCCGGATACCGCGGGCGATGAACGGGTCGAACGAGACCGTGTCGTCGACGACCACGGCGACTTTGCGCCGCCCCGCACGGATATTGCGGAACTTCCGGGTCGTGAGCACCGACGCGCCCACGCCGCCGACCCAGAAATACGTGCCGTCGAACTCGAACGCCAGCGGGACGACATCGGGCTGTTCGCCGTCCTCCGACAGGGTCGCGAAGCGGGCCAAAGGCTGCGAACGCAGGTATGCGATCTCCTCGTCTGTAAAGGTCATGACGCCATCATCCGGGCGCGGTTGAGGACCAGCATGTCGGTGACGAAGCAGACCGGCGTGCCGTCGGCCGACCGGCCGATCCAGGTCGGATAGCTGCCGTCGCCCCAGCCCGTGGTGAACGCGATGATGTTGCCGTCGGCTCCGTCCGGGGTGACGTCGACATACGGGTCCACCTCCTCGAACTTCTCCAGGAGGTCGTCGTCCATCTCCGCGGGGACGGCGGCCGCGTCGGCGAAGCAGCCCGTGCCGCTGTCCACGCCGTAGCCGTAGAACTCCCCGTCTCCGAGGAAAAGCGCGTTCTGCCCGGGCCAGAGCGCTGTTTCCCAGGTGGCGACGGGAACGTCGGCGACGACGAGTTTGGCGGCCGCGACCCGTTCGTGCGCGGGTTCGTCGACGAACCGGATCACGGAGACTTCGACCTGGTACTCACCGGGAGGCATGGTGACCGTGAAGTGCTCCGCGTCCGAGTCCAGGAACGCCGGATCCGCCGCGACGAGCCTGCCACTGGGCATGCGGAGCTTCCCGGCGTCCCGGAGCTCGACCTCGACGAGGCCATGGTCGCCGCTCAGCGAGAAACGCGTGCCCGCGGTGAACATCTCGTCCATGCCGGAAGGGCACAGCGGAACGGACGGCCGCCAAGGACGTTCGTCGGCGGGCAGCGGCGGATCGGTATCGGGAGCGTCCGGGGTCCGGAGGGCCAGCGGGCCCGAGTTCGCGAGAGGTTCCCAGTCACCGAACGCGGGCCTCGGCGTGGTCAGCTCCGACACCTGCTTGCTGACCTGACCGCTGCTGGAGCCGCCGCCATACCCCTGGGGCGCCTGATGCATCCAGCCCTTGCCGTCCGGGCCGAAGGACATCTCCAGATGGCCGGCGCTCTTCTTGTCGAACTCTTCCTGGTCGTCGAACCGGTAGGTCCACTGCTCGATCTTCATGAGGAACAGCGCGCCGTCCTCCAGCACGCGGAACTCGAAGAAACCCCGGCGCCTGCCCAGCTCGTCGAACAGCACCGTGCGGGCGAACGAGTGCTTCCACGCGATTTCGAGCAGCACCAGCGGCATCTCGGTGTCAGGGCGCACCAGAGCGACGGCGTACTGCTCTCCGGCGGCGTCTCGTCCGCGTGCGGTGCCGGACGAGAGCCTCCCGGTCACCGCCCGGGCGGCCGGATCCCAGCCTTCGCAGTAGACGACGTCCAGCAAGGTCCCCTCAGACATGAGGCGGAACCTAGCGGGAACCACCGACAAAACCCAGGGCTATTCACGAATCGCGTAGTCACCGAACGCCGGCTCCAGCAACTCGAAAGCCCGTTGTGTCGCCTTCGTCAGCGCTTCGGCGATCTCGTCGTTGCTCTCGCCCGCGTGCGAGCGCCGGAGGACCTCGCGGAAGAGGACGCGGTCGATCGCGTTGAGCTCGGCGGCGGCCATGATCGGGGTGACGTCGTCCGGGTCGGCTCCGGTCTCGCTCGCGAGCAGTTCGGCGAGCGCCGCTTCCCGCAGTTCGTGCAGTTCACGCAGCCGGGCGGTCAGGGTCGGGCTCTCCAGCACCATTTTGGCGAAGACCGGACCGGTGAAGCCGATCACCGGCGAATGCTCGGCCACCGCGTCCAGGAAGGTACGCCGTAGCGCGGCCAGCGCCGACTCGCCCGGCCTCCGGTCCCGGACGGCGTTCGCCAGCCCGTTCGTGAACTCCTCGTGCTGGTCGAGCGCCAGGTCCTCCTTGCGCGCGAAGTAGTTCGTGACGGTCTTCTTCGCGACTCTCGCCGCCGCGGCGATCTCGGCGATCGTCGTCTCCTCGAAGCCCTTCTCGATGAAGAGCAGCGTCGCCTGGTCGGAGATCAGCTGCCGTGTCTCCTGCTTCTTGAGCTCCCGCAAACCCACATCCGTGCTGGTCATGAGCGAAGTTTACCACCGTCGTAAAAATATCCTTGACTTACGGTGCGTCGGATGTAAACTTACGTCCGTACTACCGAACAGTGAGAGAAGAGGCTCCTTGACCGCTCGAATCCCCCAAGGCAACGAAGGCACCAACCGCGCCCAGGTCCGCCGGAACGACCGCCGTCACCAGCAGCCGTTCCCGGGCCGCTCGATGCCGGTGCGCCGCTCGATCGGCGTCCCGCGCCGCCGGTCGTACTGACCGACCGGCTCCTCCGAAACCCACCGCCGACCCGAAGGGGATAGCCCATGAACGTCCTTGCCTCCACCGTCTCGCTGACCGTCGACGACGTCGCCGCGTCCAGCAGCTTCTTCACCGAGCACTTCGGCTTCACCGAGCAGATGGCCGCGGAGGGTTTCGTCTCCCTCGGGCATGAAACCGCGAAGATGACCATCGTCCTGCTTCAGGCGGGGATCGAGGTCCTGCCGGAGAACCTGCGGCAGCAGCGCGCGTCCGGGGTGATCGTGGCCTTCACGGTCGAGAACCTCGAAGCCGAGGAGAAGCGCCTGCGCGACGAAGGTGTCGAGATCACGTTGCCGCTGCGGGAAGAGCCGTGGGGAGAGCGTCTCCTCATGGTCACCGACCCGAACGGCGTGCCCGTGGAACTCGTGGAATGGGTGCAGCAGTAAGGAAACTGCCTGAACCGAAGCGGGGCTTGGTGCACAGTGGGCCAATCCCCCCGTGCGTGGTCGGGGCTAATTAATAGTGGCGCGGTGGGTGAGGTTTGCGCACGGGTGGTGGTATAAGGGGGGTACCCCGGGGCCCCAGTGGA